>JAQURX010000002.1:0-71331 GCA_028715415.1 Candidatus Omnitrophota bacterium
TGCGATGTTGTCGCATAAAATGCGCGCGTTCCTTTCAATTTTAGGCATACTGATAGGAGTTGCTGCGGTTATCGCAATGATTGCATTAGGAAGAGGAGCGCAGGAGTCAATAGAGAAACAATTAGCCTCTTTAGGCTCTAACCTTTTGCTGGTAAGGCCCGGTTCTCCTAAATTGCAGGGGATTGCTATGCAAAGCGGCTCTACAACACGGTTTGTTTTTCAAGATCTGGCTGAAATTGCGAAACTAAAAGATTTAGTTAAATATGTAAGCCCTTCAGTGACCGGGCGTGTACAGGTTGTTTATGGAAATAAGAATTGGAATACTCAGGTAGAAGGCGCAGGAGTTGAATATGAACAGCTGCGAGTTGCAACTCCCATAGTCGGAAGATTCTTTACCGAAGAAGAGGTAAAGTTAAGAAATAAAGTTGTTTTATTGGGAACGACAGTAGTCCGTGAACTTTTTGACGATGATAACCCTATCGGAGAAACCATAAAAATAAATCTGATTAATTTTAAAGTAATTGGTATCCTGCCGCAAAAAGGAGCCGGTGGTTTTCATGACCAAGACGACACCCTGCTTGTGCCGATAACAACTGCAATGTACAGGCTTTTAGGCAAGCAATATATTGACCAGATTTATGTAGAAGCAAAGTCTCCCGATTTGGTGGAAGGCGCGCAAGAAGAAATATTAAAAGTTCTTGTTAAAGAACATCACATACCGCAGAAAGATGTTGAAGATGCGTTCCAAATACGCAATATGTCCGATATTAAGGCGGCATTGGAATCCAGCACAAAGACGATGAGCCTGTTGTTGGGTTGTATTGCCGCTATCTCTCTTTTGGTAGGAGGGATCGGGATTATGAATATTATGCTTGTGTCGGTAACCGAAAGAACACGCGAAATCGGCTTAAGAAAGGCGATAGGCGCAAGTAATAAAGATATCTTAACACAATTCCTTATTGAAGCAGCTTTGATGTCTTTTATTGGAGGAATTGCCGGGATTATTTTAGGAACAGGCATTTCTGTTTTGATTACAATATTTACGGGCTGGGCAGTGAAAATTTCTTTATTCCCGATAGTTCTTGCAACGACTTTTTCGTTAATAGTGGGAATAATCTTTGGAATTTGGCCGGCGAAAAAAGCTTCCATGCTTGATCCGATTGAAGCATTAAGGTACGAATAAAAATATTTTTTAATAATGATAAAACCCTTAAAAATAAATGAATACTATGAAAGGATTGATAAATATCTTGGAATGTTGTTGTTGCTTTGCGTATTTTTATTTATCTTTGCTTATTCCCACCGTGCCATTTTTGACCTTGATATCTGGTCGCATTTAAAAACCGGCGAATATATAATCCAGAATAAAACAATCCCGCAAACTGATATTTTTTCCTTTACGCGGCAAGGCGAGCCTTGGCCAAGCCAGAGATGGCTTTTTCAGGTGGTGTCTTATCTTATATATCAAAAATGGCAGGCAGAAGGCCTTATCTTATTTGGCAGTTACACGATTATTTTAACTTTCTTTATTTTATTTCTTATTGGGCGGAAGTTTTTGAAATCTTACTTGGAAACTTCTCTTTTGATTTTACTTGTTGCTTTGGCTTCAGCCTCGCGTTTTAATATCCGTCCTGAAATGTTCAGCCTCTTATTTTTTACGTTTTACCTATATATATTGCGGTTCTTTATTGAGAAACGGATAGTCTGGTTTCTTGTTCCGATTCAAATCCTCTGGGTAAACCTTCATTTTTACTTTTTTCTCGGGCCAGCGCTTATATTGCTATTTATTATTGCAGAGTCGGTAAGGAGGTTTTCAAAAAAATTACCTTGGAGATGGGGAAAAGAATTTCCCTTAAGCAATAAAGCGTTTAAACAGCTCATCCTTTTATTTTTTGTTTCTTCTTTCGCCTGTATTTTTAATCAAGGCGGGTTAAACGGCGCATTCTATCCTTTTGTGGTCTTTAAAGAAATATTTTTAGGCCAGAGTAAAATATTCTGTGAGCATATCCAAGAACTAAGGCCTACATTCCGGTTAATTAAAGACATCGGGAATTATTATCCTATCCTGCTTGTTTTATGTTTTTCTTCCATGTTGATGAATTTTAGGAGGTTGAAGATTGTTGAGATTTTGCTTGCGGTTTTCTTTTTTTTCTTTGGGCTTACTGTGCGCAATGTATCTTTTTCTTCGGTCGCGGCTTTCTTAATTATAATTTCTTACCTCGGAGAAACCATAACTTCAATGAGCTCAAATATTAAAGTTAAGGTTCCCCGTCAGCAAACAGTCTATTATTTATTTAGGATAGGAATAATTTTAATAATTATTGTTTGGCTCGTATCCAAAATTCTCTCTGTCTCTTCACAGAAGTATTATGATTTTACTGCCAATAAATTTGTATATCTTGGTTGCGGTATAGATAATAGAAGGTTTCCTGTAAAGGCAGTTGATTTTGTTATTAATAATAACCTACCGGATAATATCTTAAATGATTTTAATTCAGGCGCCTATTTAATATACAAAGGATATCCAAAGATAAAGGTATTTATCGATGGCCGGACCGAAGTATATGGAGAAGTTTTTTACAGGGATTATCAGGAAGCAATGGATGGGAAAAGAGCTGTTTTTGAAAAATTAGTTAGTAAGTATAATGTAAATACAATTATATTGAGCACGCTTTCAAATACTAAAATATACAGTATAGTCCCCTATATTTATAAGAACCCGCAGTGGAGGTTGGTGTTTTTTGATGATGCGGGAGTTGTGTTTTTAAGAAACCTTCCTTTATATCAGCAATTGCTAAATAAATATTCATTAGGCTCGGGCAAATATAACCCTTTGCCTGTAAATACGAAAGAGATCGGGCTAAGAAGAGTTTATCCGTCTTTATATTTAAAGTATGCAAATCTTCTGCTTCTTCTAGGAGAGAATAATGCCGCTATAGTAGAGGCAAAAAATGCTTTGGAGGTAGATCCGGCCTGCGGTGAAGCATACAGTATCTTAGGCCGAGCTTATTTAAAGCAGGACCAATACTCTTTAGCTTTCAGTGCGTTACGCCACGCCGCGTTGTTCCTTCCGAAGAATCCCGAAGTTCTGACTAACTTGGGCTTATGCTTAAGAAAGTTAGGAGATAATAGTTTTGCTGTTACTATCCTAAAAGGAGTAGTAAGAATTGACAAAAAATATTCTCCGGCCTACTATCAATTAGGCATGGCATATTATTCCAGGAATGATTTAAGGGGAGCTGTAAGTGCTTTTGAGAACGCCGTTAAACTAAACCCAGAAGATCCAAGATTGCGCCTTAAACTTTCGGAGAGCCTATTTCAATTAGGGGAAAAATCAAGAAATCCGGTAATAATAACAAAGGCTAGAAAAGAAGCAAGCAAAGCATTGGAATTATCAAAGAGCGACGCTAAGTTATACAAAGAATTAGAGATGCGGATAAAGAAAATTTTTGAGCATGAAAAACTTTAAAGAATTCTCTTGCATTTTTAATTGCTTTATGATAAAAGAATAATAACTAAGAGGAGATCTAATGCGTGAGCATCTAGGTTTTTTAAAGATATCCAGTGCAGTGGTAAAAATAACTGCCTGGATTTTTTTGGTTTTAGGTTTAATAAGCGGCGTGTCTATTATCTTGGGTATTGTGCCGGGACATAGCTATTGGGAAGGGATAGTTGTATTAGCAGTATATGCCTTCTTTTTTTTCTTCCTTTTCCTTATAGCAAAAATCGCGGACCTCTTGATAAAAATCATTAACGAAATCAAAAAAGACAGTAACGCCTAATTCTTTAAACGACTAATTTATTTTTTTTCAGGAGGTAGGATGTTAAGAATGAGGCTTTATAATTTTTTAATTATTGCGGCAGTTATAGTTCTGTTTTCTGGTTGTGATAATCTCCCGTTTTTCCCAAAGAAAAAGGAAATTAAGCAGGAAGAGAGCAGGGCCCCAGCAGGCGATATAGTCGCAAAGATAGGGAGATTTTATATTACTAAGGATGATTTAAATAAAGAAATAGATGCATTTAACAATATGGTCACTACCCAGGGCATGCCTCAGAGTAAAATTGATACCCGTGAAAAAAAGATAGATTATTTAAAGAATGACGCGGTGCGTAAATATATACTTTATCAGGAAGCTTTGGATAGAGGGCTTGATAAAAGAGCGGATATTGAAAGAAAATTAGAGAATGGTAAAGTTACGCTTTTAGTTTCAGAATTATTGCGCAGCGAAATTGAGAAGATAGATGTTACCAGTAAAGAAATAGAGGATTTTTATAAAGAAAATAAAGATATGTTAAAAGAGCCGGAGCAAAGAAAAATTTCTGAGATACTTGTTCCGACGGAAGAAGATGCAAGACAGGTAAATATTGAGCTCTTAAAGGGGGGAGATTTTGCGACACTTGCCCGGCAATATTCTAAATCTCCTACTGCAGCTAAAGGTGGAAGCTTAGGCTTTATTTCTTTAGAAATGGATACTACAAAAAGAATAAGGCCGGATAAGTTTTATGAAGTAGCTTTTTCTCCTACTCTAGATACGGGGAGCATCAGCAATATTTTTAAAAGCAAAGAAGGCTATTATATTATAAAGCTGGAAAGCGTTAAGAAATCGGAAGCAAAATCACTTTCTGAGCTTTGGGACAATATAAAGTCGTATTTATTATTTGAGAAACAGCAAAAAGCTATTGAAAGCCTGGCTAATAAATTAACCGGAGAAACAAAAATAGAGATATATGAAGGCAAGGTAGACTAAATATGGATATGCCAAAACTCCCAATTGATAAAAAGTACCTCCCGATGATTATAGCGGCTGTCGCCGGTTTAGTCGCGGTGTATCTAATTAATATTTATATCCAGCAGACAGCAGATGAAACCAGAAAGAGAGAGCAGGAGAGGAGAAAAGAACTGGCAACTGTTGTCATTGCAAAGCAAGATATTGCTTCGGGGACTGCTATTAAAGACACTATGGTTAAAGAAGAAATAATCAGTAAGTCTCTGATTCAGCCTCGCGCCGCAAGTTCCTTGGATAGGGTTGTGGATAGAATTACAATTGCTCCTATATCTAAAGGTGAGCAAGTGCTTCTTAATAAAGTTACTCTTTCGGGAGAAGCAGTTTCGTTATCGACAAAAATTCCCCGGGGAAAAAGAGCGATTACAATTCCAGTAGATAATATTTCTTCTGTTGGAGGGATGATCAGGCCGGGAGACCATGTAGATGTAGTCAGTATGATACCAATCCCGGGGATAGGCCAGGATGGAAAACCCAGTAACCAAATGAATACTACGCCGCTTTTTCAGGATGTTTTGGTTTTAGCTGTTGGGCAAGAATATGCAGCAGTCCCCGGCGGGCAAAAAGGAGAAAAAAGGCAAACTCCAATTATTACTCTGGCATTAGCGCCTCAGGAAGCGAATCTTATCGCATTTATTCAGGAACAAGGCAGAATTCGTTTAATCCTTCGTTCTCCCGGAGACAGCGGATCTGAAAGAATTGCTCCTGCTAATTGGGAATCTGTATTAAGAATGACTATACCGGAAATGTTTGAAAGAGGAGAAGAGGCGCCGGCTCCAAAGCCTCGTAAAACGGTTGAAATATACCGCGGTTTGCAAAAAGAAGTAAAACCTTTGGATTAGAAGAAAAGGATAGATAATGACGAGAAAATATAAGATTCTCTGTAGCTTAATTTTGTTTTCATCTTTTTTATTGGCACACAAACCAGTTTTAATTACTGCGGAGAATGAAGAAACAATCCGTATGATAGTCGGAGAGTCAAAAGTTTTTCCTACATTATCGCCTACCCGAGTAGTTATAGGAAATCCTAAGGTTGCAGACATTGTGGATGTCACGAATACCGAGATTTCCGTAAATGCAAAATTATCAGGAGTCACTACTTTGGTTTATTGGGATAATTATGGCGAACAATCAATGAAAATCAGAGTTGTCCCCGAAGACACTATAGAGTTAAAGCGAAGAGTAGACAGTTTAATTTCCGGTTTAGGATTAGATGAGGTGAAAACCAATATTGCCGATGATGAGGGCAAGATTTTAATTATGGGCCGGGTAAAAAACCCGCAAGACAGAGAAAGAATTGGAGTTGCGCTTGGAGCATTAAAAGATAAGACAATTGACCTTATTGAGGTAAAAGAAGAACAGGCAGTAGTTGAAATTGACGTGCAGATATTAGAGCTTGATAAAGACGGGACTACTTCATTAGGGTTTAGCTGGCCCGGGCAATTCTGGATTAATGAAGTTGCTTCTCCGGGTATTGCTACTACAGGAGTTACTTCAATTGTTCAAGGAGCTTCTCCTTCCACAAGTTTCTCGGTTACAAATGCCGGAACAAAACTTTCAAATTTGTATAAAGTTGTAAATTATAGCCGTAATGCTTTTGGCGTCAAGTTAGATGCGTTGATTCAAGAAGGAAAAGCAAGGATTCTTTCCCGCCCGCGTTTGGCCTGCCAGAGTGGGAAAGAAGCAGAGTTGTTGGTAGGAGGAGAAAAGCCGATATTTAGCACAACACTTGCTGCTACAACAGGAAATTCAGGAACTCAGGTAGAATACAAGGAGTACGGAATTAAGCTAAATATTAAGCCAACCGTAGGTGCTGATGAAAAAATCAAATTAAATTTAAAGGTTGACGTAAGCGAGTTGCAGGAAGCTGAAACCATAGGGACTACGACTTCAATTACGGCAAAGGCATATCCGCTTACTAAGCGTTCCACGTCTACAGAGCTTTTTCTTGAAGATGAGCAGACCTTAGCTATCGGAGGTTTGATAAAGCAGAAAACCTCCGAGGATTTACGTAAATTCCCTTGGCTTGCTGATATCCCCGTTTTAGGATCATTTTTTAGACAAAAAATTACGACTACTGGTGGTGGAAGCGGCGAGAAAGGGGATACAGAATTATTTATTACGCTTACTCCGAAAATTGTTAGTAGGGAATCGGATAGTAAAAAAAATAAGAAAGAGCCAGAACCCCGGGATTTTGTTAAGCCTTCTTTGCCCGTGAATACATCTTCCTCACCAATTAGTAACTATGCTTCTTTAATTCAAAAGCGAATTACTGATAATTTGGAGTTTCCTGCAGCAGCCAAGAAAAGCGGTTTTGAGGGGACAGTGAAATTAAGTTTGCATCTTTCGTATCAGGGGGATCTTTTGGATACAGTGGTTAAGAAAACTTCCGGATACAAAATATTAGATGAAAGCGCGGTAAAGACAGCCCGGGGCATCGGAAGTTATCCTCCGTTTCCTCCCGCAATAACATCTCAGGATATTTGGATAGACGTACCAATAGCCTATCGGCTTGATTAAAATATGTCCAAAACAATTTCAATATTCAGCACAAAAGGCGGCGTTGGGAAGACTTTTGTCTCAATGAATTTGGCTGTAAGCCTTGGGTACTATTCCAAGAAAAAAGTCGCCCTTATTGACCTTGATCTTCAAGCAGTAGGGGATATGTCGCGGCTACTTAATGTTCAAAGCCGCAAATCTTTATTGGACCTTGCCGAAAATATAAAGAAAAATCCCGAAGCTGTATCATTGAAGGATTATATGGTAAAAATTCCCAATTTCGGGGTTGATTTTTTACCGGCAGTCTTAAACCCGCGGCAGGCTGTGCATCTGGATAGCGATAGAATTAAATGCGTCCTTGATTATTTGGATAAGAATTATGATTTCATTCTTATTGATGCAGGGCGGGCTTTTACGGAAAGTTTGTTTTCTACTTTTAATTATACCAATTTAATCCTCTTAGTTGTAACTCCCGACGTAATTTCAGTTTATCAAACAAAATGGTCACTTGATTCTTTACAGTCTTTGCATATCCCTCTTAATATGATAAAGATTGTTTTAAACCGCGCTGAGAGCGCAGGCAGCGTCAGTTGGCAGGAAGTGCGCGCCGCGATACCCGTTGAAATAATTGGGAGAATCCCTTCAGAGGGAAAAACTGTTGGCCTTGCATTAAACCGCGCAACCCCGGTTGTTATAGATTCTCCTCGTTCAAAAGTAGCCCTTGCCATAAGAAAACTTGAGAAAGACCTTATTGAAAAACCAAATCTTTTCCTTGAACGTCAAGAAATAGCAGTTGCCGCTGGAGAAGAAGTTGTATTGCCTAAGGAAGGTGAGTTTTGGCAGAGGTTTAATCTAGCGAAGGATGCGCTTGTTGAAACCGATACTCAAGAAGAAGATGAGATTATTGAGTTAAAGAAACGAATCCATTCAAAATTAATTGAAAAACTGGATTTAAAACATATTGAAATTGACATGACTGATCCGGTTAAAGCGCGCCAGATAAGGGATAAAACCGAAGGGCATATCTCTACTGCTCTAGCAGAAGAGACCGGTGTATTTCTCTCATCATTTGAAATAAGAAAAAGATTAGTTAAAGAGATTGCTGATGAGGCTCTTGGTTTGGGGCCTTTGGAAGACCTCGCAAATGACCCGGACATATCAGATATTATGGTTAATAATAAAAACCAGATTTATATTGAACGAGGCGGGAAAATTAAATTATCTCCCAAAAGATTCCTTTCAAATGAACAGGTGCGCCAGGTTATTGAGAGGATTATTGCTCCATTGGGCCGCAGGATCGATGAGTCAGTCCCAATGGTGGATGCGCGCCTTCCTGATGGCTCGCGCGTAAATGCAATTATTCCTCCGCTTGCTTTATCCGGCCCGACTCTTACGATTAGAAAATTTGGAAGAGAGCGTCTTACTATTGACGATTTGCTTCGTATAAATACTTTAACCGAACCAATGCGCGATTTTATTGCCGGCTGCGTTTTATCAAGAAAAAATATTATTGTTTCGGGAGGAACCGGTTCAGGAAAAACAACCGTTTTAAATGTGCTCTCTACGTTTATCCCGGAGAATGAGCGAATTATTACAATTGAAGATGCTGCCGAATTAAAATTAAAACAGGAGCATTGCGTGCGCCTTGAGTCACGCCCACCTAATATTGAAGGAAAGGGAGCAATTACAATTCGCGATCTTTTCCGTAACTCTTTAAGAATGCGGCCTGATAGAATCATTATCGGAGAATGCCGAGGGGCTGAATCATTGGATATGCTGCAGGCGATGAATACAGGCCACGATGGTTCATTAACTACAATCCATGCAAATTCTACACAGGATGTTTTAGTCCGCCTTGACTCCATGATTTTAATGTCTGGTGTTGAGTTGCCTATCAGGGCGATTAGAGAAATGATTGCCTCCGCAATTGATATCGTAATTCACACTGCCCGTTTGTCCGACGGAACCCGGAAAGTTATACAGATTACGGAAATTACAGGCATGAAAGACGATATTCATATAGGTTTAGAAGATATCTTTGTCTTTAAGCAAACCGGCATTGATGCGCAGAATAATGTTGTCGGTCAATTTAAAGCCACTGGTTACATCCCTGCATTTATTGAAGAACTTAAGATTAAAGGGATACCAATCCCCGCTGATATATTTAAATCATCTTAATCTTTAGATAGTAATTCCTTTCTTGTCACTAAAATGCAAATAATCAATAAAACTACAAATATAAGTTTGGCCAACGAAGTTATTATAGCGCAATCTTTTTTTAAAAAAGCAAAGGGGCTTTTGGGAGTTAAAGAGTTTAAAGAAGGACATGCACTTATTATTAAGCCATGTAATTCAATCCATACTTTTTTTATGCAAATTTCAATTGATGTTATATTTGTTGATGCAGCAAATATAGTAGTTAAATGTATCCCAAATCTTCCGCCATTTCGCTTAAGCCCAATTTATTTTGAAGCAAGCTACGTGATTGAATTACCCGCCGGAACAATCAATAAAACCCAAGTTAAAACAGGTGATTGCCTTTTAATATCATAGCCTATCTGTCCTTTTCAGTTGTTTAAACCTTATTATAAATGTCCAATCAGAGTTCTTGACAATGTCCAATCTATTTGGTACACTTTAATTGCTATATAAAAATGTCCAAACTGGAGTGCTTGAGGTAGGTATGGGTGTAATTTATAAATTAAGGCCGGAAATTAAGGATTTTATTGTTGAGAAGAAGAAGATTAATCCAATTATTAGTTGTCGTGGCCTTACTGAGCTTATTGAATCTGAATTTAAAATTAAATTATCAAAGTCTACTATTAATGCAATAATTAAAGATGCTGGCTTAAGTATGCCGATTGGAAGGAGGCTTAAGAAGCACAAGCATCATCCCAAGGAGCAGATTGTTGAATCAAAAGAACCGCCTCTAGAATCACCTTCAAAAGAGTTGGTTCCCGTCGAGAAAAAGCCGGAGCAAATAGCTCAGCCAATCAGTATTCCTAAAATTGAAGAACCTGTTGAAGAAATAAAACCGCCGCAAGAAGCCCCTGAAACACCAATAATTCTCCCAGAAGAAAAACCAATTGAAGAAAAGAAAGAGGAATTGCCAGAGGTTCAAATAGAAAAGCCAGAGGAGCCGGTTATTGTTGAAAAGCAAGAAGAACTGATTCCTCCTCCAGAGCCTATTTTGGCTAAAGAAGAATTAGCTCAACCTGTTGCTCCAGAAGAAGTTATTGAAAAAGAACCAGAAAAAGAAGAAATTAGTGAGCCTGTAGTAGAAAAAGTTGTCGAGCCTGCAATATTACCTGTTGCAAGAGAAGAAGTTAAGAAAAATGAATCTTATGAGGAATTAGTCTCAACTGGAGCGGTTCTTTTAAAAGCTGCTGATTTTATTATTGGTGGAAGCAGTATAATTTCTGATGCGATCAGGAGTAGAATTATGTCTCTTGATGCCGCTCTTTTAGCTAAGACTGAGAGTGCAATTTATTTGCCTCTATTCCAAGGAGTAGCTGGTGGGCAGGAAGATGATTTGGAGAAATTATGGTCTTTAGTTGGACGAAATGTCACTTTAGATGCAATTTTGACATATCTTGATGATTTGCAGAAGGTTAAGCCAGTTAATACTGATATAATCCGTATTATTGACACCTCGGCGCAGGAAGTGAGGTGTATTAAGCTAGATCTTTCTAACGGAAGTATCTTGTATTTGGATGGGCAGTTTCAAACAGTGTGGTCAACACCGCATATACCGCATAGTTTTAACCTAACTGTAAATAATGTAAAGGGTTACATCAATAATTATTTCTTTGAAGAAAAGCCGTTAATCCTCGGTATGGCCCCGGGTTATGATTCTCCAACTGATGAATTTTTTAATTTTGCTTTAAGTCTTGATTCAAGAGAAAGAAAAATACGTTCACTTTCTCTGATTGCGGATAATCTTGAAGAAATTGAAGTAATCCCAGTTGAAACAGCCCGAAGAAGGTTTTTTATTTTTGGCTTATGGCCGTGGCAATTTACTCAGAGCCGGAAAGTAAGTTTATCCGGGGAATTTAAACCGTATCAATCCAATGTTTGCAAAAAAGAGTTATTTATAGCTTCCCTCGGGATTATTTTATCGCAAGTATCTGGAGATAAATCACTTACATTAAGAGGCTATGCAATAAAAACAAATCTTAACGAGAAAACCAGGTTGGTAATTTTAAGTAATCTTCCCATAGATACTAGCCCGGATTTATTGATTGAGCCGTATCTTGGCCGTTGGCCGAACTTTGAAGAGGCTTTTAAGGATTTTAGCCGAAAAGTTGAATTATTTACTTATACCGCGAATTCGCAGAAATATTTTTCCTCAGCTTCTGCAGATTTATTTACTGTGGCAAACATTGATATCAAAACGATTTTCAACCAGTATCTGAAACTTTTGGATATGTTCGTAAAATATCATTTTCTACCTCCCGGGTCTGAAGATACAGATTTCTCGTCGATGAAAGAGCAGTTTTATAGCCTTAAAACCACATTTAAGAAAGAAAAGGGCTGTGTTTTTATCAAATTTCTTACCCCCGAAGGATATGCTTCGCAAAAGCTGCTTTCTTACGCCTGCAACAGACTGAACGAAAGAGAGATTATTTTCTTTAACGGCCTGCGCGCCTGGTTTTCGCTTTAGAAAACGCTTTCTTTATACTCCCAAATATCATTGACACTGTATTATATTAATGTTATATTTTGAATGCAATTGAAAGGCGGCAACGAAAAGGCAATTCCACTATGGAGGTAGTGGATGCGCAAAGCCACGGTGAGTATGCTCGCAAAATATTGTTTTTATATTTCTAGCTTTGGGTCAGAGCGAGAAACTTTTACCGGGTTACCGAAAGCCGTCAATGGCTTTCGGTTTTTTATTGGATAAATTAGTAAAGACTTTGTAAAATCAATTAATAAGTTAAAGGAGGTGAGAAAATGTTAAGTTTAAGAGGGAAAAAAGCTCAGAGTACATTAGAGTATATCTTGGTTCTTACGGCTATTGTTGCAGCAATCGTGGTTGTTTCACAGGGGGTAATAAAAGAAAAGGTTATAAGTATGTTCGGCAATGTAGCTAATCAGGCTGATAAGGCAGTTTCAAAGATTAATTTTGATAACGAAGAATAAACAAAAATTTTTGAGGGAGGTGAAGAAAATGTTGATCTATTTAAACAAAAAAGCGCAAAGCACAGCCGAGTATGTCATTGTGTTGGGGTTGGTTGTAGGAGCTGTGGTTGCTATGCAAACATTTGTAAAAAGAGGCTTGCAAGGCAGAATCCATGACGCAGTAAAATATACCGGGGCTGCAGGCGATACAGATGCAAAAGCAATATTTAAAGGCAACCAGTATGACCCGAATTATGTTGAGAGCAATTTAACAAGATCAAGCTCTTCAGAAGAAAGTGAAAAAATTGCTACAGGCGGAGGAGAGATTACAAAAGAACTTACCAAGGAATCAAGCTCCACAACTGGTACGCAGACTATGGAAGCAGAAGATGGCAATAACGATTAAAAGTATGTACTTAACCCCCAATTTTATCGGATAAATTGGGGCGGGCTTGTGCCCAGGGAGGTGGAATAAATGTTGAGATATCACTTAAGAAAAAAAGGCCAGTCAACTCTGGAATACGCGATTCTTATCGGAGTTATTGTTGCCGGGCTTATCGCGATGCAGACGTATATCAAGAGAGGCTATGAGGGAAAATTAAGAGAGAGTGCTGATACTATGGGTAAGCAGTATAATCCCGAGGACACAACTTATAATTATACTACTTCAACCTCTTCTTTAAGTACTGAGGTTGTTTCTGATTCTAAAACAACAACAACAATTCAGAATCAGACATCGAATAGGACTGGAAACGAAACAGTTGGCGGCGTTACAAACGAAACATTGTTTTAAGCAGGTTAATTAAATTTAAGAGGGGAGAAGCCCATGTTTGTAAAAGCTTTGATATTTTTGGTCGTCTTTGGGGTGATATTCTTTCTTGTCACTTCTGCGTACCCCGCGTTTGAGATTTTAATGAAACGTTGGCGCAGAAAAAGAATGGATAATATTACCCCAAAGCTGGACCATATGTTTCTGGATATTACATTGCAGAAGCTGATGTTTCTGGATGTGTTAGTACCTGTAATATTCGGGATTATAGCAGTTACAGTTTCCAGAAACATTTGGATAGTTTTAGGGGCAATCGTGTTGGGTTTAATCATCCCTATCTTCGTGATTAAAAAGTTAGAGTCAATACGCCGGAATAAATTTGCGGGACAAATAGTAGATGTATTGATGATTCTTTCCAGCTGCCTTAAAGCAGGTTTGAGCATGACGCAGGCTCTGGAAGTTGTGGTTGAAGAAATGCCTTCTCCTGCTAACCAAGAATTTGGCTTAGTAACCCGCCAGATGCAAATGGGTGTATCTTTGGAGGATGCAATGAACAGCTTGCGCCGGCGTATGAAGGTAAGTGATCTGGATATGGTAGTAACAGCGATGATGGTTGCGAGGGAGAGCGGAGGAGACCTTACAGAAACATTCTCCCGCCTTGTCTTTACGATTCAGGAACGCAATAAATTAATCAGCCGCGTTAAAGCTTTGTGCGTTCAGGGAAAGTTGCAGGGTGCGATTATGTCGTTATTACCGATCTTTTTTGCGCTTTTTGTTTATAAGGTTAACCCGCATTTTTTTGATATCTTTTTTGAGGATAACTTTGGAAGGATGCTTTTTGCATACGCGATAATTTCAGAAATAATGGGGATAATCTTTATCCGCAAATTAAGCAAAGTGGATATTTAGGAGAATATATATTATGTTAATAATAATAGGGTTGCTTTTAAGTTTAGCGATATATTTAGTGCTCTACCAGATTGGGGTTGCTGCTTCTGAAAAGGCGCATCTTCCGCAGGAAGTTTTTTCCAATGATGTAGAGCAATCACTTTTGCGTTCTAGTGCTAGCATTGAAACACAGAATACCGCCTGGCTTTCTATTACTAAGCGGTTTAGGGCTCTCGAGAAGCGTATAAAAGCTACTGGCTTAAGAAGAAAGATAATCAAAGCAGGTTCTCCTATGGGTGTTTTGGAATTCATTTTCTTAAAGATACTTTGTATGACAGCAGTTCCTTTGATTGCCTTTATTTTATTAGGAAATAAATTTCCGCAGCATTTGGTATTTATTATATCGTTGGGTGTTGGCTTTATTCTTCCGGAATTTTGGTTGCAAAGGCAGATTAAGATCCGCCAGAACAATATCAGAAAGGACCTGCCCAATATTATCGACCTTTTAAATTTGTGCGTTAGCGGCGGTATGGATTTTATGCTTGCAGTTAACCGTGTTGTAAAAGAATTACCCAAGTGCGACTTAACGCAGGAATTAAGTGAAGTATACCGCCAGACCCAGATGGGTAAAAGCAGGAAAGAGGCTTTAAAAGAAATGGCTTGGCGTATAGATATGGCAGAGGTTTATTCATTCGTCAGAACTCTTGTGCAGGCAGATAGGATGGGTTCTCCGATGGCAGAGGCATTAAAACTTCAGTCAGAAGAGGTCAGGACAAGAAGATTCCATAGAGGAGAGGCAATGGCTTTAAAGGCACCTATAAAACTGCTCTTTCCTCTTTTTGCATTTATTTTACCGGTTGTTTTGATTATTGTAGGCGGCCCGATTATTTTAAATTTTGTGCGTAACAATGTCAGTATGGGGTTTTAAAAATGAGAAGACTAAGACGAGGCCAGAGTACGATTGAGTATTTTTTGATTATGGTGGCTTTTATTTTGGCGCTTCTCGTCAGTAACTTTATTTACAGATTGCATAATCCGACGGGTTCAGGGATATTCGATAGGTACTTTGTGAATCCGTCCAGCAGGATAGCAGGAAGCATTGGTGCAATGCATTTATTCCATTAAGAATTTGGAGGGAAAAGTTATGTTTAAGAATTTTAGATGCAGAAAAGCGCAAAGCGTTTTGGAATACGCAATGCTCATTATCATTATTGTTACAGCCCTAACAGCTATGAGTTTGTATATTCAGCGCGCAATAAATGCCCGTATGAAACAAGTTCAGGCTGAATTGGATGAAAATAAAAGGTAAGGTAAATATGAGAAGAGCCCAGAGCACATTAGAATATTTGGTTTTTATCGCTATCATTGTTGCGGCAGTTACTTCCATGGCCGTATATATGAAAAGGGCTATTCTTGGAAAATACAGGACAAATGCCGAGCAGGTTAGCGGAAGGTCATTTTATTCTCCGGGAGCAACGGAATCATATTATAAAACAACAAAGGATGTAATAGAGAATAATCATTCGGACAAATTTATACAAGAAGAGGGCGTTGTCCCTCCGCCAGTAGATGTGCTTGGTTTATCTCTGGGGGGGGAACCGGTGGTTACGCCTAACGTAACTAATATAACAGTTAATTCGGCTGAAACAGTGTTGCCTTTTGCAAAAGAGCCAGTGAGGCCGTGATATGAACTACAAAATTAACACAAGAAAACAGAGAGGATTTGCGTTTGCAGAATACGCTATTCTTATCGGCTTGGTGGCTATGGTGTTTGTAACTATGGATATGTATATTAAACGCGGTATTCAAGCGCGCACAAAGGATATAACAGATTTTTATTTAAGCCCTAATGGCGCGCCTAAGCAAGCAGTAGACCAGCTTTTGCCCAATAAAACTTACACAAGAGACTCTAGTACGGATTATGATGCAACTTCAGATTTATCTATGTCTACAGGTGGAGGTACCGGAGTAGATGTAAGTTCAACCATGACTTCAAAAACACATTCAAAAACTGTAGATCAGGATTTGTATAGCGGCATACTACCCGGGAACCTTTTAACTTTTATTCCTTGGGAATCTGGAGATATTCAGGCTCCAAAAAGCGAAGATTATACCAACCCGGATCATACTACTGAAGAAACAAAATATGATTGGGAAATTGATGATGATATTCCTCGGCTGCAGGCAGAGGTAGATAAATTGGTTACGAAAGCGCAGATGTTAGAAGAAAGGGCGGCAATGTTAGATAAAACAAGCGGTTCTGTGTCTTCAGATGCTAATATTTTAAGTGGCAATTTTTTTACCAGTTTCTTTTCTGCAATCACAAGTGGGACTAATTCAATGAATCAGACCAGCTCTGATTTATCCAATAATGCCAGTGACCTAAGAAGGCAGGCGCAAGAATTTAGAGATAGGGCTTCTCAAATAGAAGCGAGAATCGCAAGCCTTACGCAATCAACACAGGTAGGTGCATAATGATTATATGCGGAAATAATAGAGGACAGGCGGTGTTAGAAATGTCGATTTTCGCGGTTGTATTATTTATGGTCTTAGGGGGCCTTATTAGTTATATCCAGCAACTTAACGACCAGCAATATGTGCAGATGGAAACTTTTCGCAGGGCGCTTCAAACAGCAGGTGGATCTTTCCCCCAATCATATTTACCAGAAGCTTTAGGAGGCGGCAAAGGAGCGGGTGCTGCGGTTAACTATGTTCTTGTCCAGCACCGTAGATATACTGATTTTTCGGATTTCTTCAGGAAAGGCCAGCTGGTTCCTGTCTCTGGCAATGCTTCAATATACTGGGCGATCCCGGCAATTGGCGTAACAAAACCGCAGGACCGTTTAATTTATAGAATTAATGATGATGAGCCGCTACTTCCTCAAATTGTAAATGATGTAATGGGCGAGTTAAAAGATAGCATCCCGTCAATAGACATTCCTATTTTAGGCGAAAGTAGTATTACAGTGGGAGTTGCAGATATAAAAACAGATGTTAGTACAGATTTTAAAGAACGGGATATTAAACAAGAAAGCATAAACAGTATTATTACTACAAAAAAATCCACACTGAAAGATACGATAAGGACAAGCTTTGGTTATACGGTTATACCGACTGGCTTAGCATCGGATTTAATTGGTATTGACCCGGCAAAATTCCCCCAAGCAAATCATTCTATTACGCAGAGATTATATCGGGATGCAAGCGGGCAATATAGATATTCAAGGTTTGTTCCTGAAGGCACAACTGTAGAGAGAGGCAGGACATGGGAAACTCCTATTGGAAAATAAAAAATATTATTAAGAATAACAAGGGGCAGAACACTCTGGAGATTACCCTTGTTTTAATAATTATGATTAGCCTTCTTTATGGAGTGATTAATGTCTGGCTTTGGGGTAACAAACAGATTGTAAAAAGGCAGATTTCGTATAATAATTCAAGGATACAGGCTGGAACAGCTAAAGATGTATATCTTGAGCCGGTGTGGTGGGATTATAGAGGTAAAGACGCTATAGAAAAATTAACGGAAAACCAAGTCTTAATTGATAAATAAAAAGGAAAATAATGTTTATTTATTTTCACCAGAATAGATTAAATTACGAAAAAGGGCAGATGATGCCCGTTTTTATTTTGGTGCTGGTAGTTATTATTACAATGGCATTGGTTACTGTAAATATTTCTAAGATTGGTCTAATCAAGACAGACTCTTCAAATGCTGCAGATGCCGGTGCTCTGGCCGGAGGCGCTGCAATGGCAAATACTTTTAATAGTATTGCCTATGCTAATTCAGAGATGAAGGCTGCATATGATGAATTCTTCGCGCAGATGTCCACGATGTTTGCTATGCAGCTGGTTGCTTTAGTGTTGACTAAAACTTCCGCGACCGCAGCTCAAATAAGCGCAACAGCAGGCTTAGCAGCCGGCCAGGCCGCTGATACGTCTGCAATGTTAGCATTAGATGAAATTAATAGTGATTTGCCTTGTATTGCAATTGGATTTGCGGAATCGGCTTCTCAAAGCACTACTGCAGCACTCGCAGCTATGACAGCTGCTGAAGCTTCAATTGGAACAGCTACTGCCATGATGACTGCAATAAAGATAACAACAGTTGGAATGATGTTATCTACTTTCTTTTTTGCGGTTGCGCAGAATTTTATGTATTTATCTATCAGAAAAATGGCGCGAGAAGGCAGAAAGAATGCAATCAGGGTTGCCCACCAGTATCTATTTAACAATAGCGGGATAACTCAAAAGTTAAAAAGGAATATTCTAAAAGACCCGGATTTTGGAATCGGCAATTGGCAGCAATTTAGCAATTATCAACAGGCATTTGCGCTTTTTATGAAGTTTATTGTTAAAGACAACTCTTTTTATACTTACCCGTGGATAGATGGGCAAAATAGGACGCATACGGTTACTTCGCAGGTTGACATACGTCCGGTGGATAAGTTTTCGTTAAAAGTTTCTAATCTGCCGCTTCCCGCAATAGAAGCAATTTTTGCTGTAATCTTAATAACCGTTTCTGCGGCTATCTCTCAGTTTTCTGCAACCCTTGCTTCTTATGGAAAGGCAATAGCTTCTTACACCGACACAAAAACTAATTATGAGAAGGCACTTGAAGCTTTAGAGAGAGCTTGTGATACTTATTGGCCTTGCCATCTACTTGGAATAAGTTGTGATGTTTATGAGGCATCAATGAATGATGCTATAACTGCATTAACAAAAGGTGAAGAAGCTAACAAGGCAGGCAATGGTTTTGTTGAGGCTGGCTTAGGCACAAATGCATCAGCAATTGGTACAATTGCCCCAATAAGCACTCTTTTAGTAGGAGGAAATGCTTCTGCTTTGGGTGGCTTAAGGCCGGGCCCTACATTTACCAGTTTTAGCGATGCCGATGGGCTTTTGTTTATTATTGACTGGATAGAAGATGTTGTGCATGATCGTTTAGTGCGCGTTTCAACGACGCAAACTCATGCTGGAGGAGATTTGACTTTATGGCAGACTAAGTATCCAAATATTAGCAGCTATTCTATAGTTAGCTTTCAGGGAGACGGTCAAATTAAACCTCAGCCAAAAGCAAATTTTGATGCAGATATAAAATGGACTGATATCTATTTACCTGAGATAAATCCTCCGGAGGACGCGGTTTGTAAAGAAGTAGAAGGCAAAGTAGGTTTATTGCAAGAGCAGTTGGATAATCTTCAGGCAAGCAGTGATTCAATGGAAGCAAATGCAAATGATGTAGATGGGTATGCTCAAACTGTTACAGAAGATAGCAATGCTTTGGCATCAAGTTATACTAGCATAGGCTCAGGGCTTTCTTTGAGCGCTGCGGAAACCAGAGAAGGGACTAGTGCGATAGATAATAAGGTGCAGAACATAGTAAATTCTTTGCAATCCATCTTAACTTGGATTCAAATCCTGATGGATCCACAGTTGCTTCCGATATTACTGGAGTTGATAAAGTCGCTTCCTCAAATAAAGGATGGTATTCTTGCAGGCGCAAGTTTTCTTGACGGAGGAGCAAGCTTTCTTAATGGAGAAGCTGACAGGTTAAATTCTACTGTTGGCTCGGAAACGCAGGCTTACGGAGAATCCACGAACACTATAAGAGAGCATATAGGAGAAGGCGGAGTGCAACAGAATGAAATTAATGCAATGCAGGCTGAAATAGAGCAGTATAAAAAAGATTATTCCCAGTGTTCGTTTTAAGGAGGAGGTGTAAAGTGTTGTTAAAAGCAAGATACAAGATAATTTCTTTTCTCGCGGCTTTATTTATTTTATCTAATTTGGGAACGTGTTTTTCTGCTTGGTGGGATAATTCATATATACCGGCTCCCCCTGAAACCGAACAGCTAAGGACGCAAACAAAAGTCTTTTCCGGGACAGAATTCAAATTTACATATTATACCAGCACGCAGGATGAAAAGAGTATAAAGGATTTCTATAAACGGGAACTAATTAATTTAGGTTGGAAGGAAAAGCAGATTTTGGATGGTTTAATGGGAGACAAAAAAGAGGAGATAAAAGAGGGTTCAACTTTAGATTTATTTTTTGACAACAATCTTATTTATGAAAAAGACGGGAAGATGCTCACTGTAACATTCCTTCCTAAAGAAGTCAGGCAGCAAGGAAGGGTTGATTATTCAATTAGCATAGGAAAGCCTGATTTCGAAAAGTTTAAAGTTTCTCCTCAGGCAAGCCCAATTCCAAAATTAATGGCTAAGCCCCAAAAGAATGTTGCCCCGGTTTATCCCGGAGCAGTGTTAGTTAGCCTTTCAGAAAAAGCCGAGTATTTAAAAGCAGTTTATTATACTCAAGATGATATTGAGAAGGTTATGGATTATTATAAAGGAAAAATGCCTTCATCCGGATGGTCATTGGTTGATGAAGTCCCAATTACAAAAACAGATTACAGTAAGGCAACTGAAAAATTATGGGATTTGGAATCATGCCCAACTTGCCAGCAAGGAAAAATAGGATTTTCTCAGATTATGGGAGAGGTTTGGTTTGGAGAATTGAGTTATGCTAATCAAAAAAGCGATACCTGTAAAGTTGGTTTTATCAACAATGCAAAAGCAGAGGGAGGAAAGCAGGGATATTTACCAGGCTTTACCGCTATAAGAGTAGACTATGAGAAGAAGAAATAGTTTTATAAACGCTCAATCATTTGTTGAGTATGCTGTGATTATTGCAGTAGTAGCTGCTGCAATTTTGGCAGGGAGGGCCTTTTTTGTTCGAGCCTTGCAGGCAAAATACCGCCAGAGCGCAGATACTTTTGGCCAAGGCGAACAGTATGATAAAAGAGCGACCAAAGACGTTTCTTTAGATACTCCGGGGTCAGATCTTGTCCCTACAATACTCCCTGAGCTTGTGCATGATTGTGATGTAATTAGAGAAAGAGTAACCGGCTTAGAAACATCAATTAGTAACCTTTATAGTCAGGCAGATAAATTGGAGCAGAGTGCTGCAAGTTTGGCAGTAAGCGCGGCATTGGTAGGCAGCGTAAGCGATATTTCAATTAAGCAGTATAAATCTGAAGCAACATCTTTAAGAGATGAAGCAGCAGATAAGCAACAGCAGGTAGATACCATTAGAGGCAAGTTTCCAGATTGTTTTTAGCATGTTTTAATTGTCCAATCTGCTAATAAGTAATGTCCAATCTGGATAAAATACAATAAAAATGTCCATTCTGAAACAAGGTTTTCGCTGGTAGATAGAAAAATAGAGGTTGGTTAAGCTTGTTTCGTTGCCACGAATAAGCGCCTTTCAAGCCAGCCTCTTATTTCTACCAGTGTTTCAAACATCCCACCATTAGGTTCTCTAAAAGTGAAGTAATCATGAAAAACAATAGTTTTTGGGAAGCTTTTGCTTCTTTTCTGGCCAGGTAATTGACAATTAAACTAACTAAAAGTAAATTTTTTAAGCAGAGTTAAAACATGCTCAAACTAAAGAACTTTCAATATGAAAGCGCTATCATTTTGGTATGATTTTTTGCTTGACACTATTAATAACTATATGATATACTTTTGATGCTCTTGGAAATAAGATTGTTTATCTGAAAAAGGTAAACTCCGAGTAATCGGAGGACACAAAGCCACGGGTCCTCACGCGAGAAAGAATTGTAGGATAGCCGGGTTGCCGAATAAAAAAATTATTTGACAATCCGGCTTTTTTTTGAAGCATTAATAAATAGTTTGTTAAAGAATAAAAAAAGAAAATGAAAAACTTACTATCAAACAGATTAATAAAAATAATCATAATTTTAATTATGGTTATTTTTTCTTTTAACCAGGTCGCCTTTGCAGCTCGTCATGCAGCTGGCGGAGGCGATATGGCGAAATTTAATGCCGGCAAATTCGCAGTAGGAACCGGTATTGGTTTAGCTTCTTTTACTGTTGGTAGTGCTTTAGCTGGCGGGATTTCATCTGGTATGCAAGGTGGCAGTTTTTCCGCAGGTATTGCTGCAACAAAACCATTAGCCTTTTCCACATGGGCAACAAATTATAGTGTAATGACTACAACCGGCCAATTAGGCAGGGCTGTTGGTAATATGGGCAATTATTATGGGTGGAATCCAAAAGCCACCTTAGCAATCAGCTCTGCTTTGCAGGGCGTTGTTGGCGGAGGGATGAATCCTGCAGCTTACGGAACCTCAAGCGTTTTAAATGGCATGGCATTAGGTGGGATCAATGGTAGTGTGCAGGGCGCTGTTTTGGCAGCAACAGCAAATAAAAGAGGTGTTGTACAGCCTTGGGCTGGAGCTGTAGCAGGAATAGCAGGTGGTTTTGCCAGTGGATTTGTTTCCGGAGCGCTTACGCCTACCAATGGAAACTTTTCTTTCGGAAATAAATTTAATGCGGGGGCTGGATTTAAAGCCGCGGCTACTTCTACAATTCAAAGCCTTCCTTCTCAAGCAATTAGCGTGGGTGTTGGTTACATTGCTCAGAATTCAAAAAATCCACAAGATAGATATATGATTCAACAGGCATTTAGCGGTGTTTATCCTATGGTAAATGCGGTAACTAATCCAGTTTCTGTAACAAACGTGAGGCAGCTTGGCCCCGGCTTTATTAACGTAAGGGCAACACCAAGCGCATACAATTATTCTCAATTCCAGCATGCTAATCCTGTTGGTTCAGGGTTGCCATCGAATCAGACTCTTAATTATAATTCAAATTCAGGGATTAATAATTTCCCAACAGCTGGTAGTAGATAATGCATAATTTTGCGCAACTAAAAACAAACATGAGCGAAGACAGAAACACGACAGAAAATAATCTTCAGGCGGAAGCGGTAAAGGAAGAATTCAAATCCAGTTTTAAAGCTTGGATTAGAATTGTTGCTTTTATCGTCGTGGCTGTGTTTTTGCCTGAGCAGGCTGCCCAAGCTGCAGGGTATGACTGGAGAGTTATTTGGAATAAGCCGGGTTTATCTATGCCTGCTGTTTTAAATTCAAATGTCGGCCAAGTTAATCAAATTGATATCCCGTTAACCATAAAGAATATTTTAAAAGAAGTTTCCGGTAAACCTTACACTGCGATAAAGCTCTCTGATAAATTGACCGTTAATTTAGATAAGCCAATTAACCTTTCCCAAGAGAGAATTGAAGAAATTTACAGCTGGCTTAAAGGCAAGCCATGCGGATCAAAAGCACTATTAGATTATTTAAAACTTAAAGGTGTGCAGGTCAGCGAGCAGGATATTGCTGTTATGGCTTTGACAGTGGATATTATGAATGACGTGGTCAAGCCGGAAGGCAACCCCGCAATTATTTTGAACTCATTATATGCTTTATCTAAAACCGCGGAATTTTATGGACAAAAACTTTACTCTGTTAAATTAGCAACTTCAGATTACGGATCATGGAATAAAATAGCGCCTTTTATCGCCCATCTAAACGGCAACCACTTTGTTTTAATAAATAAAATTTCTGGCAACAAAATTTACCTTTCCGATAATCACGCAGAAAAAGTTTTATCCACAGATGAATTCAAAAAACAATTTACCGGCTATGCTTTAATCCCTGAAACTAGCAACCTGAAACCTGAAACTGTTGAATTGTCTGATGCAGAAGCAATGAAGATAATGGGGGCTGCTGCTGCCAATGATAATGTTTGGGGCGGCCAGCTTAACTTGAGCTTAGATAGCGGTTCTTCGCCTTCGCGTTCTCCTGCACCGACAACTCAGCCTAGTTATACGCCTCAAGCGCCTGCTCAGCTCGGTCTTGGTTATAGCCCTTCAACACCGTCTTATACACCTACTTATACGCCAAGCTATACTCCAAGCTATACTCCGACGACTCAACCGTCTTATACTCCTGCTGTGCAGACACCAATGCCTCAAATTACCAATAATTTCTGGACTAATGTGAATAATTTTGCGAATTATACTCCTACGCCAGTTTATACACCACAAGTTAATACTTATACACCTCCGACAAATTACGTAACACCTTATACACCGACAACTCAACCAGTGGTTTATACACCCAGCGTTACCCCATCATACAACCTTAATCTTTTTTCTCCAGTTTCCAATTATATTCAAAATACTCAACCTGCTTATAACATAACTGTTCCTTTCGCAGCTCCGGCTTATACGCCTCCAGCAAATAATTATGTTACAACTACTCAGCCTGCTTATACTCCTGTATCTTTTAAACTAGATTTTAATTCTCCGATAGCAGCTCCGTCTTATACATCGCTTACTAATTATGTTGCACCCGTAGCTAAATTTACTCCGACAACGCAACCCGCAGCGGTTAGCATGCCTCAGGCAGGCCCGACATTCTGGGATAGCGTGAATAGTTTCTCTAAATATACTCCTCCTGCTGTTCAGTCTTATTCAGCTCCTCAAATGCCTGTTGCTCAGCTTACTATAGACCCAGTTGCAAATTCTAAACAATGGTCAAATCAGCCTTATGGAAATAATGTAAGTATTATGGGGACAAATGCTGCTGGAATGACTACGATTAGCGGAGCAAAGAATTATTCTTCGCATAACAACACAGTAGCTGTTAATTATCCACAGGGAGCTGTTTTATTTAATGATAGCAAAAGAGGTTTAGGGGATAGGATAGCTATTGGAGTAGGTAGGGTTGCGGCGAGCTATTTAAATATTCCAAAAAACAGTCCAGTTAGAGATGTTGCGCTTCAGGTTTGGGATAAAGAAACAACTTCTGTCCGGTATTCTTTGGATACAAATCGGGTAACAGGTGGGTTAACAAGCGGCTCTAAATTATTTACAGATTTTTCTTTAGCACCGAAAAGCTCAGTTGTCGCAAATACTGTTTCTCCAGTAAATCGTAATGAACACGCCCTGGTTTTAGGAATAAATACTCCTAAATCACCTACGGCATTTCAGATTACGCATGTTGACAGGACTCCTGTCAGCCAGCATATGGGGTATTTTCCGCAGGTAAATACTCTACAAGGAAAGATTGCTTTTGATCCCTTGGTTTTGGATACAGGAAGATATAATCCTGTAACTCAATCTATCGCTGGCAAGGGCTGGCATACGGATTTGGCAATTAAAAATGCCCCTAGTAGTAATTTGCAGGTAGTAGTTGGAAAAACTTTTATAGACAAATTACCCGCTTCTTTACCCGGCATCCAGTCGACAATGACTATCCCAAGCGTTTCTCGTATGGATATTCCTATGGGTTCAGCAGGGTATAACGCAACGCTTAAAGTCGCGGACAACTATAATTTTTCATCCGGCAGTAAGAAATTTAACGGGGATTTATATGTAGGAATTCCAGATGCCAAAATAGATTCATTTCAGCAATTGGCTTGGGGTACTAAAGCCCCCGGTAAAATCTGGGTGGATATCAATAAAATTCCAAATTTAACCAATAATCCATTTAGTAATTCTCCTGCATTTGGCCCGACAGTTACAAGTAAAATGATCGGAGTAGACCTTTCTCAATTTGCGAAGAATCAAAATGCCGCGCAAGGCGGAAAGCCCCAGAAATTACAAGGCGGATGGGAATTAGAAGGAAAGTTAAGTTTTGTTAAGATCGCAAATTATAATTCTAACTCTCCAAAGATTAAATCACAGACAGATTGGACATTTAATACTAACGGGTTAGGCGCTCGTTATACCAATATAGGTAAAAATTTGGATTCAACGCCTTTGGCTCCAAGTTTGGGGATTATGAAGGGAGATACATTGGCTCACTTGCCTTTTGCAAGTACTCATAATCCATCTAGCTCGGGCTTATTCCTGTCAACTTCCCGTCCAGATGTTCAATTTAGAGATTGGAAGACAAATCATGATTCTACTTGGAACAAACAAACGGTGGTTAATCAGTATAATGCGGGAGTTGAAAGAATAAATGCAAGGTTAATTCCCGGTGAAAGAATACAGCCTATAAGCGCAAATAAATACCAGTATTTCCCTCTTTTAAAACCGCAAGTAATAGGTTCTGATATTGTTTCTGTAAATCATTTTGTCAAACTTCCAATTTCACAAAAGGCTTCTTCTGCTGATGCTGCCAGAATATTTGGCGAAGATTTCTTAAGTACCTACAAAGTAGAAAAGATAGGGCGTGGTTTACAGTTGACAGGCAAAAATGAATTTAGCGGGCTTTGGCAGATAAATACATTAGGAGTAGATGGTAAGTTAGTAACACGGACAATTACTGAAGGTTATGTTTGGACAAATAAAGTCGGGAAAATAGGCGATGTGGATTTAAGCCAAAAAAATAACGTAATAAGCGACGCTCGTTTTAATTTTGATCATTTTAAAGGCGATGCAAATGTAATTCCTTTTAAAACAGGATACGGAGTTAACTTAGCTGGCGCTAGAATTGAAAGCGGCATGATTAAAGGGCCCGGGCTTGCCACTGGGGCATTACCGCAGCGAGTAATAAATAAAGTAGATGGCCTTCTTAAGGCTACCGATATCCACCAGGTATTTCCAAATAATAAGCAAATTAATCTTACTACAAAAATTAATAGCGATGGAAGCCTCGTAGAAAATTATTTTATAAAAGATAAGAGTTACAGTGCAAGTGTTTTAAGCGGTAAATTCGAACAAGATATTACTAATGTGCCGCTAAAAGTAAAATATGATTTGAATAAATTTTCTGCACAGCTTATGCCTAATGGCTCAGTAAAATTAATTACTCCCAACAATGCCATTACTTATAGCTATTCTCATCTATTGTCTAATCAGGGTGGTAGTGGTGTAGGCATTAAAAATTTAGGAAAGGGTGTGGAATTAGACTGGATTTCTCCTGTTTCCAGAGGAGCGGATGTAAATGTTCATTTAGGCAAAGCAGGCATTTTAATCAATCCTCAGGCTAATACGCTGGATTTCTCTCCAACTTATTCCGAAGGTGCGGTATGGAAGAAGACCGCGGAATTTAATATCGTTAGCAAAGACCAAGCAGTATATGCAGATAAATTAACTGGCATACATTTTTCTTCTGATACATGGTTAGGGCATTTAAAAGGCCAGTCTGGAAGAATAGAAATTGGCGAGCCAGGCAAATTCTCCGGAGATGCAGCTTTTATCAAAGCATTTGCTAATAATACTCCTTATCAATTAACTTCTCAGGATAAAGCAAAATCATTAAATGTTAGCTTAACTCAATTTGATTTGGTAAATAGATTTGATGTAAAAGGCCAAGTTGCTCCGGATTGGCACTTGTCTTATATGAAAGGCAACGGCATTGTTAATGGCAACAAAATTGATATATTTGATTTAGGGGTAACTAAATTTAGTAATGGCAATGAAATGCCCACCTTAGGCGTTAAAGCTGTTAAATCAGGCAATTTATCTATTCCGGAATTTTTCAACAAAGCCGGCGGAGGTTCTTCTGCAGAAATAACATACAGTAGCTTTAGCCCGAAATTAAATCTCTTAAAGGTTCAGAATACGACAGAATTAATTGCTAAACAAAATGGCCAGGATATTTATCGCAGAACAAATATTGCAAGCGGAACAACGGGCATTTTACTTAACCCAGCAGAAATCAACAAACAGCAGACTTATTTTGACGGCCAGGGAAATTTTGTAGTTGGCTCTGCTGATATCAGCTCTTTGTCTTTAAGCAATCGTGCTGAGTGGCAAAATGTTGGGAAAGCTTCTTTAATAAATGGAAAGATTTATGCGAATGACGAAAAGCTCGTTGCTTTTTCTACTAATTTAAATGGAGATAAAGTAATCCGTGCATCTTTAGGAATTAAAGCCGGAAAAGAATCAGGAGATGTATTAAAAATAGGTAAAAATGATTTTCAATTAACTAGTTATCTTCTATCTTCTCCTGAAAAAATTAAACAATACCCGGGAATGAATTTATCTCCTTTGCAAAGAAGCACATTAGGCATGCAAGAGATAGTTCCTCAATTGTTTTCCGGTGTTGATTCTTATGATCCTCTTGCTGGTTTTTACTCTTCATTAATGCCAAGCTCAAAGAATTTGTCTGAAATTAATCAAATCATGGGCAGCAATCTTTTACAGAATATTTACAAAGATTGGCCTTCAATTGCAAACACCGGCATAGAATATACTATTTCATCTTGGGCTACTTATCAGGAAAGAGATGCCTTGGGGAACATGGTTTTTCCTAACAAGGATGTTATCTTTGGAAAAGGCATTCAGGATAATCATTCTATCAATTGGAAAATTGGCCAGGTTGATATAAATGGGGAGATAGGTCCTCTTGCTGAAGGAACAAAAACTCTTCTCGGGAATGATTTAATAACCAAGGGGTCCTCTCCTTTGGTTATGCAAAAGGCAGCTACAGAAATAAATATGAAAGATGGTAAGCCGGTAAATGAAGCTATCGGGCTTTTAGGCTGGCAAGGATTGCCTGTGATTTCTCAGGGGCTTGTTAATGCAACGGTTAACGCCGGAGGAAATTTATCAACAGATGCTAATCAAAATGGAACAATTCTTAATTCCGAGCATACCTACAATATTAGTGACCGCATAGGTGGTGTTTTATTAAATGATAATGCTACTCTTACGAATTTAGGTATTGATAATAATGGTAAGGTTAATTTTAACCCTGTAACCCAAGCGGGAAGATTAGGGTATTCAAACGTAAAAACATCAGAAATTGTTAATAACAAAGATCTTTCCAGAGTGGCTGATATCAAATGGAAAGATGGTTCGCTTGCAATGCCATGGAATTTAAGTGTTAATGTAAATAATGAAGGAAAACCGACGCATTTTGAAGTTGGATATTTAGGCGGGGCTAATAGCAAATCCGTTAAATTCGACGAGAAAGGTAATTTAATGAATGGGGCTGGGCAAATTACTTCTACCCAGTATTTATTATCATTAAGGCCTGGTCTGGAATATGGGCCTGATGCCAAGATGCTCACGCCTGTTTTGTATAGATACAGCGAATTGAAAGATGGTTCTTGGCAGATTCCAAAAGGGAGCACATATTTTGGAGAGAATTTAAAATCGATGATTGGCAAGGTTATTTCTATTCCAGAAGGCAGTGCAGCACGGAGAATTTTTACTGCGCAAGGCGAAGAATTCAAATCAGGTTATTGGGCTGCTGATCAGAATGGGAAGGTGTGGGCTTTGAGCCCAACCGCAATGCGTTATGGTATTTTGAATGTTGATGGGTCTTTGCAATATTTAAATAGCGAAGGCCAATCTTTTAAGGAAAGCGATATTCCTGAGGAGATAAGGCCGAATTTAACCTTAGCAAAAGAAATAGCTTTACAGAAAAAGAGCATTGCTGAAAATTCGGAATTTGTGCATAACCAGCTTAATGATTTGCATAATGGATTCGCTTATAAATATTTTAGAGCCGGAGAAGGCACAGAAAAAGCATTGAATAATGAGCTTGCAGCAATTCACGATAAGAAGCTTCTTATCAAAGAAGCTGAAGCGTTCTTGAATGTTGATAATATTGATGGCGCGAAAAATACATTTGATATGTTGGTTGGCGGAGATGCTTTAGCAAAAGTTGTTGTAGAGGCTCTTCCTTATGCCAAGCACGACGAAAGATTAGTTTTAGATGCATATATGCGTAATGCTGGTGTTAAAGATGATAAAGATGTTGCAGGTATTGCAAGAATGGTAAGAGAGGATCCTAAAGCGCGCATGTTTGCTCATAAACTCCCGCAATGGATCAGAGAAAGTAATGATGAATTAAGAGATTGGAAACAGGGAAATGATATTGTGCGCGATAATCCGGACAGCCCTTGGACAGTATGGGCAGAATCTTTTTATCGCGAAGCTGCAAGTAAAATTTTACCCGTAGATTATGTTTTAAATAATCCGGATGCTTCAATGCCTCGCCAAGGTTGGGAAACTTTCAAGAACGTCGGCTCAACTGAATTAGAAGGTTTGGGTATGATGTCTAAGGGGGGTTGGCAAGGAGTAAGGTCAGTAGTTACAGAACTAGGTGTTTTAGGAGATTCTTTAGTAAGATGGGATTCTTCAGAATTAAAAGAGGGTTCTTTGCTAGCTTGGGAAACTTTAAAGGGAGGTTATAACCCTTACGACGATGCTTACAACAAAGGCGGCGCATGGAAATCCTTATATTATATGGGGAATGGTTCAGAAATTACTCTTGAGATTTTATTAGGCAGAGGCGTTTTGCGTGGGCTAAAACTTGGAGAATACGGAGCTGCCGGAGAAAAGTTAGGACAAGTTTTATCATTCGGCGGAAAAGTTTCACCTTATGCGACAGCTTCTTTATTGACTGGTGCTGCTGCCGCTGGCGGAACTGCAGTTTATAATGCAGCAGAAGGCAAACCAGTAACAGAGGATTTAGCTAAAAATTCACTTCAGGGTTTGCTCGCACCATATCTTATTCATCCTACTACCAAAAGCATTGCTGCTAAAGTAGCGGCTTATGGCCCATCTATATTGGGTTTGATGGCTACTCTTGGCGGCACTCTCGATCTAGCTCTTTCTTCCGATAAGAAGTTGGAACGCTATTATAGCGTTGGTGAAAACAAAACTTCCGTAAAAGATTCTTCTACAACCTTCTCGTTTGAAAGGTATTTTATTTTTTCTTTTGCAGGAGAACTTTCTGCAGCAGCCGGATCGGTTGTAAGAAATTTTGCCCTTTCTTTGGCCGGCAAACTTTCTGCAACAACTGGATATATATCTGGAGATAAAGCAGGCGCGGAAGCAATGGATACGATTACAAAAGGTTTTGAGGCTTCATATCAAAAGACTTTAGGAAACTTTGTAGAAGTAACCAGAAAATTATTTGGAGATATCCCAGCTATCATTCCAGAGGTGTTACGTACGTTGCCCGGATTCGCGGGTTTCCCACATACTGTGCTACGTGATATGGCTTATTTTGGCAGAGAAAACGCCGATTTAGCTAATCAGTTTGGCGGAGATCAGATGGGTGGTTGGATTGCAGGAATTTTCCGCGGCTCAGCAAAAGGTGCTTGGGGTATGTTTAGTTATGTTACTTCTATAGCTGATGCTTCATTGCATGTATTTGAAGGCGGCGGGGACACTGGAAAGTTCTATCAGGGATTTATTGGCGATAAAATAAAATCAGTTTTAGGGCAAGAGGTTTCTATTTTTGTAGATCCTGAAGGAACTGCTAATATTGTAGCTCAACGAGCCTATGAAGGATTTTCATATGTTATTGCTAATTTATTGCTTATGCCTGGAGCGCAACATATAGGTAAAGGCGAGAATATTATGGCAGCTGAGAAAACTGCACCTAAGAGCACAGCGGGACAGGTTGCAGTGAGCATTCTTGATGGCTATAACGCAGCAACACGCGCTATACTTCTTCCTACGGATATGTTAATAGGGATTGGTAAAGCTCCATTAATAGTTGGCAAAGAGACTATTAAAGGAGAGATCTTAGGCAAAGATACCGATACTTCAATATATTCTGGTTTGGTTAAAGCAGGCAAAGAAATAGAAAATAAAATTCCCGGGTTAAGACAGGTTAATACTGAGGCTCCAAAGAAGGCCAATGAATCCCGACCTACTTTTAAAGACGGCGAAGTTGGCGGCAGACAAGGATCGAAAGTAAGTGCTGCAGAATTAAATTCCGCTGCAAAGGATGCAAGATATGTAGGAACATATAATGACGTAGAGGTTTGGTTAAAACCAGGTAATGAAGTAGTCCCTGGACAAGCCGGTGCCGGCGGATTAACTATTGATGGCAAACAAGTAGTCCTTATCGCAGAAAATACTTGGAGAAATGCAGAAGGCGGTAACGCAGATGCAAAGTGGACTGTGCATCATGAGTTAATAGAAGCAGCTGGCCGCGGTTCATTCGCAGAGGGGCCTTTGGCTCCATCTAAAGAAAAAGTTTCTGATGCGGTGCATTGGGAAGGTGAATTAGGTAAAGCGTATGAAGATAATGTAAAGAAAAATTGGCAGATGCCGAGATTTGAAGAAGCAACTCCAATCTATTCTAGGGTTGCTACTCCAATGCAAAGAGCAATGGCTTTATTTAATAATATAGCAGGTAGAGCTCCGACGCAGAAAGAAATGGTTACAATCATTAAGAACTCACCAATAAAAACAGACTTTATTGATGCAGCAAGGAATGTAGCTAAGGAAACTAAAGTTAAAATAGGTGACGAATTCTCTTTTGATAATGCTTGGGCAGGGAAATTGTTTAGGGTGAAAGCAAAAGCTACTGAAGGAGAAGGCTGGATCACAGAATATTATTCTGAAGGGGATAATGCATGGAAACATTTTGCGTTTAAGAAGTTTAGCAGCAGAGAAGTGGTGTTAGGGCAAGAAAAGTTAGCCGCTCAAAAGTCATTAACTGAAGTGCAACAGGCAAATTTAGATTTTGAAAGATTAACAGGGCACAATCCATCATACAACGAAACAAAGGCAATTGTCACAGAAGTGGTAAACAGGGGAGGAAGGACAACTTATAGAGATGTTGCTATGGAAAGAGCGGAAATCATAAAAGCCAATCAACGTCTACAGCCCACAGGCACCTTACCTATTATTAATGAAGGCCCTCTGCAGTTTGCCGAAGGAAGGTTTGGGTTTAATGAGGGAGATGCTAAAGTTGGTAAGGTAGAGGAAAAAGACTTAGCTACACGTGTTGCCGAAGCAACTGGTGGTAAAAAGATTGAGGAGTTAAATCTTAGAGAAAGAGTGTTTCTTGCTTGGAGCGATGTGCGTTCTTCTCTTCCAAAGGATCAAGCGCAGGCAGATTTATTCTGGAGAATAGATTCTACTAATCAAGAGGTAGTATCAAGATTACAAAATAGAACTCCAGGAAAAGATGTCATTCCTCCTACATTTGAAATCCAAGGTGGTATGTCTTCAGGTAAAGATTCAGGTGCATTGGTATACGACAGTTTACGTCTAAGTGAATTAGGTGATCCAGCAATAGGTAGAGAGGTAGTACCATTAAGAACTCATTCACAAGCCCAAGAAACAGCAGCTGAGGTTAGAAGAATAATTACTCATCCTTTAATTGGGCTTAAAGAAGGAGACGTTGCAGTTGTTTCTGCGCACGATCCTAAATCAATAAAGGCTGCAGAAAAAGCACAATTTGTATTCTCTGCAAATGAGGATTTACAGCTTCTTTCTGCAACTCCAGAAGGAAGGAAATCAATTGAATCTTTTATGGGGTCTAAAGATGCCCGTCGTCATTATTGGAATCCAGAGGCTGAAGATACTCCAGGCCTTATGGTAGGGACTAAGGCAGCTAGGAATCTCTCCGCTAAAGAAGGGAATGTCGGGGGCGAGACTCAAAATGTGCTAACCGAGAGACTGGGTTCAGAAACTGCAACAAGAAATGGTGAGAAAATTATTTCAAAAGATACTGATCATATAGTGAGTTTAAATGAACCATTAATAGAATCTATTATGCCCGTTTTGAAAGCGGATAGCTTAGAGGAGGCAGTAAAAACTGAAGATGGGGCTTTAAGAATGTCGGCAATGGCAGCGAATGCTAAAGCACGCCACGATAAACTTGGTGTTGATGTTGATAGGTTAGAAAATGGGCAGACATCTCCGTTGGATGGTCTTTCTGGTGTTAGGCATAGGGTAAGGCCGCATGATCCAATGGATGCAGTTGCTCAAGCCCATATTACAAGAGCAAAAATGGGAGAGATAACAGGAGAGACTCCTGATTTGCCTGCTAATATTGAATCCCAAGCAGAAACTACCAAGGTTTTAGATGAACAAATGATAAGGATATTAAGGCCAAGCTCTGTTCGTTTTGCAACAGGCTCTCTTACTTCTGAGGCAGCAAAAAGAAATCAGGTGGTCTATGGTGCAGAATTGCCGCCAGGTGATAGTGTTGCTCCTTTAGATTTAGCCAGCCTTAAGGTAACCCAAGGGGAACATGATACCGGAGTTAAAAATTTTGAAACTATAATGCAAAAACTGGCTCAAGAAAAAGTCAGCGGGATTATAACTATTGCAGCTAGAGGAGAAGATTTGCCTGCTTTTGTAACACGAGCAACTGAATTAGCTAAGAATACACAGCAAAGAGTTATATTAGTTGATGCTGCCGGTGAAAGCAGTTTTGTCACAGGATCTAAAGAACGCATTGCAAGTGATAAAGATGTTAATACTCAGTTAGTTACTTCAGATAACATTGTAGTTATAGTAGCTCATGGATCTGCAAAGAGTAAGAGTTATTATTTTGGCCAGGATTCTGAAGGAAAACCTCTTGGTAGAGGTTTTGTTTTGGCTGATGGAAAAGCTTATGCAGAAATTGTCGCACAAGGCACCAAACGTCCAAGGACAGCAGCTACTCTTAATGAAAATGGCGAATTAGTGAAAGATTGGGGAAAACAGCAAGAGGTATCTGATACTGTTGAAGTTGTAGCTTATGGCCCTACGCGTGAAGGTGCTTCCACCCATCAGGAGAGTTGGTTGAGGAACCAGAGAGACGGAGAATTAAGAGCTAATCATCGTAAAGTTATAGATAATTCAATTAGAATGCCGCATGATTCTTTGGAATATTTAGCTCAACTAGCTCCGGAAGCAAGTAAAGAAATAGCTACAAGATTAGAGAGAAGAAGACAAGAAGATACGATTTACAAGAATACTGAATTACGAGGCGATGCTGAAAGTGGAGAAACTTCAGCTCTTAGGACAAGAGATAGGTCAAATATCTGGCTTAGGGAGCAGATGAAGAGTTTGGAATCTTTTGTTAGGGCGGATAATACACAAGCAAGGGATTTTATGAAAGAAATACTCGGTGAAGAATTAAGCCGTGGTCCAGTGCCTTTAGGGTATGCACGTACTCCCGCTGAATTGATTGAAGCTTTAAAAAGATTTGATTCTGCTGATTATCCAGCTCGCACTCCTCACTACGTAGAAGCAGGTGTTGCTTCAGCTGATGCTGCTGCAGGAGCAAGAAAAGATTTAGGGTTAAAAGGACATGAACCTATAATAGCAGAAAGATTATTAGCAGTTAGAGGCATTGCTCCAGCAAATGCTCAATGGTTGAAGGATAATGGCTATGCTGATCCTCAAAGCGGCGTTTTATATATTGATTCACAATTCTTACCTATAATTAATCAGTTAGTTAATTCTACACAAGCTACAAGACAGGCGTTAAATAGTGGTTTATCCACTCTTAATATTACAGCTGCTACTTTGCCTGATTCGGAAACTGTTTCAAACCAGCAGGCCTTTGATACACTAAAATCAATTATTGATAACGTTGTGCCGGCAGCTAATACAAGGCAAGGTTTTAATTCTCTCATGACTTTAGGCCAGCTCGTTAAACCTTTTGAGAGTACTGGCGATAGCGTCTCGATTACTCCTGGAGCATTCAAGAAAGCCCAGCAGAGCTCGGATTATTTAGCAATTGTAGATTTGGTTTTAAACCTGGTAAGAGCGAGCCATCCTGAAAAAGCAAAAGCCATAGATAACTTGCTTAATGATAAAGTTAGAAGCGCATATAAGAAAATGCAGATGGCAAGAACTGATGCAGAACGCAAAGCCGCTGCCAAAGCTTTAACTAAAGCTTTGCCTACCCGTACTGCTATTTATGATGCAATGACGCCTTTTGGCACAGCTGGCACAACTGATGATGAGTGGAAAGCTCCGGAAAAACTTCGTTCAATGGAATTCGTGCCTTTCTTAATTCCTATGTCTCCAGAAGAAACACGCAATTTAATTGCTGTTGATGATGCCTTATTAGAAGATGATTTGCTCCCAGCATCAGTAGCTACAAAGGTTCCTTTAATTGATACAGTAGCTGTTGCCCAAGGCCAGATGAATTTCTCGGGTTTGATTTCCAGATGGGGCGGCAGAAGCGAAGTAGCTAAAGCTGCCAGAATGCTTAGTAATTTAGAGAATGCTTCCGCAAGGTTATCCGCAGCTAGGAGAATACTTAGCAAACAGGCGCAATCCGGAGAACAACCAGATAAGAAATTACAAAGCGCATTAAAGAGTTTATCAAAGCAGATTAAGAGATTGCAAAGATTAGGGCTTGATCCTACTCAATATACCAGTAATGATAATCTAACTGTAATTGCACAAAGAATTGTTGGCGAGGATAAGGCTAAAACAGATAAATTAATGGAAAAATTAATTCTTCTTTCTATGGCAGGAAGAAGAGATTTGCTTGAGAAGCAGGTTAATAAACATAAAGAATCTTTGGATCCGGCTATCGCAGCGTTGAATGCATTAATTGAGGAAGAAAGGCCGATTGCTGAAGGCGGAGAGAATTTAACAAAGAAAGCCGAAGAAGTCCGCCAGCAAAGAGAACAGAGGCGTCAACAGCAGATTGCTCAGGTTGAAGAAGATGCAGCTAAAGCAGCCCAAGAGGGAAAAACAGTAGAACCAACCGAAATCCCAGAAACAGATAGCGTTGAAACGATTGCTGCAGAATTACAAAGCCGCGCTAAAATAACAATTGATTTAGCTAAAGAAAAGTTGGCTAAACTTGAAAAAGAAAAGGCTGATGCTGCTGCAGTAACTAATGAAACTCCTCTTGCACAGCAATATGCTGCTACAGAAGCTTATCTTCCTGAAGCATTAGAGTTGTCCATTAGAAGCGAAGCTTACCAGAAATTTGCTAAAGATAAAGCTGCTGAAGAAAATCAGCCTGCAACAACTGAATTCTCCGCAGAAGACGTGGCTAATCGCCTTAACGAAATTTCGAATCAAGATTCCGGCGAACATATGAATCTTATGGCGAAGAAATATACTTATAACACCATCACTCCTGACGAAGATGTCCGATTGAATGAAATTGAGAAGAATCGTAGGCAGCAGGCAGAGAGTTTACTCCAGGGCCTTAGTATTGAACAATTGGAAGCAGTTGTAAGGCTTAATGTTGAGCAGGATGAACGTTTAAATAATGGAGAAAAGCCAGCTTCGTTATTTGGTAATGGAGCTCCAGATTATGCCGCGCAAGAGTTAATAAGGAAATTAAAAGCTAGGGATGAAGCCAAGTCCGATGCACAATCGAAACAAGGTAATCAACCAGTGGCTCAAGAGCCAAGTAATCAAAGCTTCTTTAAGCGCGCATTGTATTATAAAGTCACCCTGCCTTTATCAGAAAAATTATTGGGCTCCCCGGTAAGCGTGCATTGGAGTGTTGCTGCTTTAGTAGCGTTCTTGGGGATTAAATTTGGAGGTGTTACAGCTGGTTTGGCGGCTGCAACGCCTATTATGATTTCAGTATTCTTACATGAAGCTGGGCATGCATGGGCTGCATTTAAGAAAGGAATGAAAACCGATAATATTACTCTATTTGGTTTTGGTGGATCAACTAATTTTGATAAAGATAGATATGAAGCTATGTCTCAGAAAGATAAGAAATTTGTCGCTTTAGCTGGCCCGGCGATGAATTTTGTTTTGGCTGGTGGAGCAGCTATGTTGAATGCTTTAGGCGTTATTGATTCACATTCGGCAAATTATTTTGCTAACATGAATTTATTCTTAGGGGCATTTAACTTGATTCCTTTCTGGCGGATGGATGGGGCAATTATATTCAGAAATATTGGTAGAGCTACTAGTAATGCCTTTACACCGCTTGGCTTGATGATTTATGCTGCTGGGAAGCTTATGTTTGGTAATGGCGGATTAGACAATGCAGGTGTTTCTGGCGCTGGGCAGAATAGTAATGGTGGCGCTAAAGAAAAGCCTGAACAACAGCCGATGGGTCAACCTCTGCCTTTCACAAATATTCCAACACCAAATGTTAATAATTTGAAGGTTCCTGCAAGTAATGGCTTAATTCAACATTTACATAGCATATTTGGTTTGTTTGGACAGGCGTTATCATTCGCAAGGCCAGCTTATGCCGGAGAAACCAGCTCCCAGCATCTCACTAAGGTAGCTGGTGCAGGCGTATTTGGCCGTAGCAGCCCGGGTGTCAACTCCGCGGCTGCGATTAGCCCAATCGCAGGTCGTGGTTCTAGGCAAGAGGGCAAAAATAGTGCAGGTTCAGTAACTCTTGCTACTACGGAGACTGGATCTGAAACAAGAAATGAAGTAGTAGGTGCAGAAAGTGCCGAAGGAAAGGTAGATGCCCAGAGTGCAACTAGAAAAACTCAAGGCGCAAATACAGGTTCTAATGATAGAACCGGTGGTTCGACAAGTGCAACCTTAAATGGCACAAATTCTGGTAACGGCAGCGGTGCAAATAATGGTGCAGCAGGCTTAGGTGGAAAATTAATATTAATTCCTCCAATGGTATGGAGGCTTTTGCGTCTTCTTAATACAATTATTCCTCCACAAATCCTCGGCAATAACCATAATGCCCGTGGTCCGCCCGCCAAACTTGGCGCATTAGTAAAAACTTTATCAACTGCTGTATTAATCCTCGCTTCAATCTGTGGTTGTGCTTCAAATCAAAATCAATATAATCAATCTTCCTCTATCCAAGTTGTTGGCATTATCGCTGCCGTATTAATTATCGCATTACCAATAGTAATTAAATTATTAACCAAGCCGGTTTCTGTTCCTTCCGTGGCAGGAAAGACAGTCCCGGCTTTTGTTGTAAATGAGGGCTTCGCAGGAACCCTCCTCCAGGGATTGACCCTTCTTGTTGGAGCCCTCATTACAACTGTTTCAAAAATTATAGGAGGTGTAAAATGGTTAAAATCAATTTATCAGAGCTTAGTTTCGACCATCTTGTCATCTTTGAGAAAGACAGTACAATCTTTGCAGCAGCCCGGTGCGTTGATAAGAATCTTAGGATCTTTCTTATCCATGATAAAACAGGCAACGCATACACCCGTAACGGCAGAGCAGACAGCTGGGAAGAACTCTGTGATACCGACAGAGATATCGTCCTCCAGCGAATTATCGCAGCCCGAAAAACCAATGCAATCCCAGTCTACAGAATCAACGGAAGACACGATAGCTGATGAAGATGTGCCGTATGTTGTTTACAGAAGAAGATTTGGAATTGTTAATCCTTATCTTTTAGAAGGTGGATTAAAGGACGATGATTTTAGAGTTGTTTCTGGTGATAGAAGATATAAGCTAGGTCAATTAATTCCCGGGTTTTCTAAGCCAACTCCTGAGGATTGGGATGAAGCAGATGCATATTTCGCACAAGAAGCTGAGAAAGAAAATCAGGCTGCAGGCGTAATTGCGGGATTACCATTAAGAAGAATGGCTAAAGCCGCCGGCTTCGTTGTATTAGTAGGCGGTGCGCTTTACGCTGGTGCTGCCCTGTTTGACGGCACACCAGTTTATGCAGCAGATAATCATGCTTCAACCATGAATGCTCCAAGATTGGATTTGGGAGAAATGTTGAATAATGATGGGAATATCTTTGGGCAGACAACAACTTCTCAGGCCGCACAATTGACAGAAGCAGTAATTGAGAATGGTAAAGCAGTGCAGATTGTCGATGGAAGCCATCGTATGATATTAGGCGTTCCTGCATTAAACTGGCAGAATTATTCTGATTATCAGGCCTTTAAGAATGCTGTTAGGAAGAATGTTGAAAGCCAGATCGAATCTTTAAACTTATATACTAAGAAGAATTATTCAATTGATAATCTTAAACAGTACAACGGTTTAATTACGAAATATTTAGAAGGTGCATATTGGGCGTTTGATGCAAGAAATAGAAAAGTAACTACAACTTCTTCAACTGCTACGGCAACAGCTACTGCGTCAGTAACCACGACTAGCAACTTATCTACAACGACTTCTAGCAATGTAGCTACATCTAACGTAACTACTACCACAACAACAGATTCTGCTCCAGCTTTAACTGAACAGCCATTTATTTTAGTTGAAGACATCGAAAAGGTTAACTTTGGAAGGCCGTTGTTTGTTGGCCCAGTTGATTCTGTGATTATTACTACTGTTGATGGCGCACATTTTGTAATTGATGACGCAGAATTCTTAGCTAACCAGTTCGGCTTAAAGACCGGCAAGATTACAAAGATGGAATTTGGCCGTGCAAAGAAGATAGAAGTTATAGGCGTAGATGGCGAAGTAAAAGTACTTGGTATCAAAGGCATAATAGAAGAAGCAAGAGCACAGCAAGCAAATAAAACTTATCAGTCAAACACCAATCCTCGTTTTAATATTGATTTAGTTAGAAATGCTCACGAAAAAGGCCTGACAAGAGGTTTACGCGAAGTTCTTACTCTCGGTATTGTTAAGGGCCCGCGCGCTACCGGATTATATCAGCTTGATTTAAATGGCCGCCAGGTATTTGTATATTATGGTGGAAGCAATGGCCAGGATTTACTCAATGCATTAAATGATTTTGGTGTCCCAGATGAAAATATTCTTATGGATTCAGCTAAAGAGGAAAAAGTAAAATCATGGGGAATGGCTGCAGGGCGTACTTACGCAGTTGATGTCAGACTTCCTGATGGAGAAGTTGTAACAGCTACTTATGATAATGCTTTAGAGATTGCACATCTTTTTAAAGATGCTAAACAGGCAGCCAAAATCAAGCCTGTTAAACCAGTTCCTGTTACTTCAATAACAACTACTAATACAACAGACATCGGTACTCCTTTTACTCAATCAATGCCGAGCTCTAAGCCGGTTGATACTTTACCGACAACAACAAGTTTACCTGTAGTAAATCCAGAACCAACAACAACTACAAAGGCAGTGTTACCTCCTGTTACAACAACTAAGCCAGTTGTGCCGACTACACAGGCTGCTCCTAAAGCAAAAGTTACTCCAGTAATACCGACAGTAACTACTCCACTACATACCCGCGCTCCTCCGTATGTGGCTCTCGCTGCTCTTTTCTTTGCTCTCGCCGCTGGATTATTATCCAAAAATCGCAATTGGGAAATAAAGAATCGTATTAACGATATCCTTAAGAAAGTATTCCCCGAATCCCGCTGGTTAGCTCCTGCCGTTGAAGGTATCAAAGGTGTTAGAGGTTTAATCAATAGTGCCAAAAATGCATGGTACAACTGGACTTCAAATCATAGTGACTTACGTAATACCATTTTTATTACCGGAGCAGGATTAGTTATTCTCGGTATTGTAGTGGATGGTTCAGTATTTGGTTTTGATTATCATTATAATTGGAACAAAATAACTGATGTCTTAAGATTTACATTTACCGGGATTGCGATAGGCTTTGGTTATTTAGCAATAATCGCTGCACTGTTATGGAGAGTTAAGCAAGGCATCCAACCAATACCAGAGGATGACAAATTTGCTCGTATTACAGGCGGCGATCCGGTAGATTTATTAGTTAATGCATATGGATATGGAGAAGAAGAGAGCAATTCAAGCATGCTTGAGACTGCAGCTAAGTTTTTGCGCAAGAGAGGTTCAGCTGCGCTTTTAGCTGGTATTATGTCTGACAGTGATTATCCGTTAGATTCATATGCAGAAATAGTTGGATACTTGAATAGGCAGTCAAGAAGTTGGATAAGAGAGCTAAGTGAAATGGATCGTCAAATTGGGGTTCCAATGCATAGGGATTGCAGAGTTGTGGTTGGTATACCAGTTGCTGGCCACCAGGAAGGGGATAATATTTATCGTACGTTACAAAGCTATACTCATCAAACTGATAGGTCAGGTAAGGCATTAAATAATAATTATTTTGAAATAATTGTATTCATAAATCATCCTTCTGATGTTGCTCCGGATAATACAATTGACGAAGTCCGAAGATTCCAGGCTGATTATCCGCATATAAATGTAAGAATGGTCTATAAAAAATTAGATCGTTCAAATATTACGATGGGTAGAATTAGAAAATATGCAACTGACTTGGCGTTGTTAAGACATAAAAATAGGCACAACAATAGTGATTTGATAATTATTGGAAATGATGCTGATTTAAATGGTTTAGCTCCTACTTATATTTGGGCATTTATTAATGGATTTGATACTCATAGCAATTGGGATGGTATTTTGGGTAAATTAGATTGGGGCTATGATGGGTATTTATCTTCACCTGTATTTCATTTTGGTACTAGGATTTTCCAATTGCAGGAGATTATATGTAGGCGTAACTGGGGAACTCCGGGTAGTAGTGGGGCTAACTTTGGTTATAGAGCTAGCCGATATGCTGCTTTGGGAGGTTACAACGATAGGATGAAGTGGGGTGAAGATTCAGAATTTGGCTTAAGATTAAGAATGGCAAGAGATAAGAGAGCATTCAAAGCCATCGACCATCCTACTTCAGCTAATGTTGGTTATGTAGGAAATGCAGCCCTACTATTTACTAACGCAAGAAGAGGGATAGATGCTGTTATTAAAGGAAAAGCTCCTATAGAACAGTGGGATAGATTTGGTCCTGATGATGCTTTAAGAAAACAGCGCTGGGCAAGGGATCAGAATGATGCATTTAGTGTGGTTTTAAGTCCGGAAGAATTAAGGGACTTATTAGATAATCCAGCTTATTTGGAAAGATTAAAGAAGGATTTGGAAAGAGTTTTAAATAGAACTTTCATGGGTAGATATGATATTTATGTAGAGCAGGTTCTTAGGTTGTTGGGGGTACAGCACATTTTATCTACTGATCCCGATGGCAAAAGATGGATAATCTTAACCGATATTACCAAGGCAGTTAAAGGGTTTAAGAGATTTCAAGAAACAGCTTCTTCAATATTCGCTGGCAAGACAGGGGCAAAGAAAATAGTCACAAATACTGTTAAGCAGTCAGCTCCTGTAGAGCAACCTGTTTCTCATGAAGAAAATACAGATGCTCTGCGCACCCAAGCTGAAGAAGCATTGAAGGCAAATGAAGAAATTCTGGCGAGAATTCGCGCGGCATTGGATAGCTTAGCCAAATCGGAAAATGAATTAGAGCAAATGTTGAATAGGTTGCAAGAGGCACAGCAAGCTGAGCTAACTATAAAGGAAGAATCTACTGTTGAAGCTGCCAAGCCGGTAGAAGTTGAAGTAATGTCAGTAACTACTGAATCTATTGAAGAAGAGAAGGAGAGATTATTTGGAAAACTAAGGGATATCGGATTTGAGGATTTTAAGAAATTGAATAAAGCTATATTTGATGCAGCAAGAAATGCAGAGCCTGAAAAAGCACAAGAAGCAATTATAGAAGCTTTAAGGAGAATAGTTAAAGAAGCAATTGCAGCTTGGCAAAATGCGCAAGCTGCTGTTGAAGTTGTCAAACCGGTAGAAGTTGGAGTAATACCAGCAGCTCCTAAGGCCATAGAAGATGAAGGTGTGATTGATGTTGAATTTACACCAGTTGAAGATAGCGTAAATAATCAAGTTGAGGATAGCAGAGATCCAGCTGAAAGAGCAATTGAAGATTTATTTGCCCACAAAGAATTCTTGGAAAATGCGTTAGAAGCTCCTTCATTGCGTCTTAGAAACGGCGCTGCTAAAGAGGCAAGGGAATCATTAGAAGCTGCTTTGGAAGATGTTAATGCAAAAATAGCACAATTGGAAAAAGAAGCAGATGCAGAAGTTGAGCCAGCAGAAAGTGAAGTAATCCCAGCAACTCCTGAAGCCGCGAAGAAGGAAGGTGTGATTGATGTTGAAGCGCAACCCGTAACTACTAAAGATGATCCATATGCGTTAACTCAAGAGGAATTAAATACATTAATAGAGGAATTGGGAGAAGAGCTTGACCCTGTAACTCCTCCAGCAGTAGATAATAATGTTGTTGATGCTGAACCGGCAACTGCTGACCCGATTGTAGCGACTTACCGATTCTTGAAGCCCAATGATGCTTACGATACAGAAGTTTATGACCAATTAAAAGCATTGGGAGCGCCCATAGATATGTATATAGGTAATGCTGAACCTGGGCAGATAATAGAATTAAAGAAAGGATGGCTATTTAAAATAGGCCTTGATTCTCAGCTTAGAAGAGCGATTTTAATGGTATATCAGACCAGCGCTGCAATAGTAAATGAGCCAAAAGTAGAGCAGTCTGTAGTAGAAGCTCCTAAGGCGGAAGCAAAGCAAGGCTGGTTAAAGAGAGCTGGAGCTCGAGTGCTCGGAAGATCCTATTCTATTATTCCTTTGGGTGCATTATTCCCTCTCGCTAATAATACTTCAACTCCCGTAGTTAACGATGCTTGGGTTATGGTTGTTTTACTTGTTATCGCCGCAATATTATTGCCGGTTGCTTTTGCAGATATGGCAGATATGAGGGTAAATTCTTCAACTGTTACTAAGATTAGCCCTGTTGTTGGAGCATTCTTAAATCGCGAGAAAGAAAAGAACTCAGCAAAAGAAGAAGGGGCTCGCGAAGATACAGTAGAAATTTCTGAAGAAGCACGCAGAGCTGCAGCGCAGAAAGTAGCCAAGATATTTACTGGATATGGTTTTGTTGGCACAAGAGATGGTGGGATTGATGTCGTAGCTTTAGGATTAATTTGGTGTGCTTGTGTTGGCATATTTGATGACAAAAATAACAAATTCGTCGTGGCACATCTTGGAATGGATAATGATGTTGCTGCCTCTATAGATTTATTACTTGCTAAGTTAGGGAATGCAAATATTAAAGAGCTTAGATTTGAGGTAATTTCTTCAAAAGAAGGGGATATCTTAAAGAATGAAATTATGCGCGAGCTTGGTAGAAGAGGAATTGTGTTATCTCAGGTTGCTGAATCTAGGGTTGAGCAAATGTCTGCTAACGCTTATTTGAATGCAAATAGCGCTAGTATGGATGTACGTAAGAGCGAAAACTTAACCTTTGATTTAATAGCTTCTCAAGATAAGGTTGGCCAAGGGCAATTCGAGTTGCCGCTAAAGAATTCTTCTTTAAGTAAATCTTTATTTGATTTTGGTGCTATTGTTGCTGGTTTAATGACTCAATCAGCATTCGGCGCTAGCACAAGTATTCTTGCAAATGCAGGTGACGCAATAAATTCAATCATGACTTATCTTCAATATGCATTAATCGCTTTAATTATTTATGGCATATATTCAATTATGCAGAAAAGATTTGTTGCCGGAATTTATAGTATTGTATTATCAGCTGCGATGTTTGGCATAATGGCAATGCCGCAAGTTAGCCCTGAATTAGCTTTAGCTGTATTTGCTATTTCCGGGCTGGGTGGATTAGGCGCAAAATTATATTTTAGAAGAGCAAGTGCTCGTGATATTAATTTTGGTAAATTGCTTTTGACTTCATCTTTATTGACTGCAATTCTTGGTATGGTTGCAGAGGCAAGAGGCAACACAACTCAGATCCAGTCTTCAGCAACGACTGTTAATTCGTTAGTATTAGGGGCTGTAAATAAAGTTAAAACTCCTGTAAGAGCTGCAAATAATGTTAAACCTCAAAAAGCCGGTAAATCAGCGCTCAAAGCACGCAGCCCACCAGTAATTAATTATAAATCTTTTGAATTGAATGAACTTACCAGAGTAATTGTCGGTGAAAATATTTTCGAAATCCTCAAAGCCTCCAATAAAGCACAAAGAGAAAGAATAATCGCTTCAATTGTCTGGATTGTTATTAACAGAGCAAAAGACGGTGATTTTGGCGGTAACACTATTTGGAAAGTTCTAACTTATTCAAATGCTTTCAGCTGCAGATATGATAGAAACAGTAATTATTATACCTATTATAATGATGTTGATAACAAAGAAGAAATTGCTCGTATTAAAGCCGCTGTTCAGGCTGTCTTGACAGGTAAAATCGCCAATCCAATCGGTAAGGCCACTCATTATTATAATCCGAATAAATCGAATCCTTATTGGGGTATAAACGCCAAGACAATAGCTTGGGTTGGCCCGCACAGATTCGTAAATGTGAACAACAAAGAACTTCCTACCGCTAGCCAGAAAATAGCAAGCACAACTAAATATTATGGCAAAAAAGCTATTAATGCAGCTTCAAAAGCAGCTTTAAGAGCTTTAAAGAATGCTTTTTCAACAAAAGGTGTTAAACATAGAGATGTTGGAACTGGCCTTGTTCTCGTAGGTGTAGTTGGCACAGAAGCTTTTGCAGGCATACTATTAGCTGTAGTAGCTTTACTGGTTATTAAATTAGCACTTAATAGAATTGATATAAGAAAAGCTTTGATTGCTGTAACTTTGCCAGCGATGTTCTTCTATGCAGATGTAAAAGATACTGTTGCCAAGTTTATGGATAGTGAAAAATTAGTTTGTTCCCACTGTAGTAAATTACCTCCGGGAGGAATCAGCCCTAAGCTTGCTGCTCAAATTGATGTATTAGAAGCTCGCCTGAAAGAATTCTTCCAGAATAAGAAAGAAATAAAGATTATACCAACATCCGTCTATAGATGCCCTGCATACAATAAGCAAGTTGGCGGTGCGAAGAATTCGCAACATGTAGACGGAATCGCTGCTGATTTTCAGGTATTTGTTGATGGAAAGCAAATGCCGGCTATACTTGTGAGGCATTTTATCGACCAATTTAATCTTGGATTTACAGGTAATGGCACATATCATGTCAGAAAAATTGTTAATGGAAAAGTGACCTATGTTGATTGGAATCATGGGGATGTAAGAGAAGGTGCTAAGGCCGAATGGAAAGATATCGACTCTGGATCTACTAACCAGAAAAATACCAAAGTAACTAAGTATACTCATCACCGTCATGGCCGCGCAAGAGGGTGTTCAATGTTAGGTTCATTCTTCTTTGGCGCGCTTTATTATCGTGATGACGGGAAATTACTGCTCCATCAAGGACTGATTATTAGAAAAGCATTTGTTGCCACATATGGAATGTTCTGGGGTAATATTTATGCGTTGACCAGTCCGATTATCAGCCAGACTGTATTAAGTTATGATATGGAAGCTGATGCGGCGTTTGGTTATCTTGAAAAAAGAGCAGAATACAAAAGATTTGTTGATGCTATTTTAAAACATGAGCATGTCCACTTAACAAGTACTTCTGAAAGAGTTGCGTATAGAGTTAACTTAATCGCATTACAGAGAGCAAAAATTAATTCATTTGAGGACTTAGTTGAATATTTGGCTCCAAAAGTAGAAATTGCAGAAAGGGGATTTGATCCTAGAGATGAAGAGAAAACTATTGATATTGTTGCTGATAAAAAACCCGCGGTTAATATCTCTGTAGTGGTTGTTAGGCCGGAATCAGGACATTACTTAGATGTTAAGCCTTGGCAATTAAATAGCTTTATTGTCGGTGCACTCGTTGCCTTCTTCGGCTTAGGCGAGGTAGTGGCTAATGCTGCTACAACTGCTGTTCAGGATCCAACCAATAGCGATTTACTTGGCCTTCTTGCAGTTGCCTTTGTATTATTCATTAGCCCTATAACAGCTATATTAGCAGGATTTACAAAGGCTTCTGAACGTAACGGTACTGTGATACATGAATCAAGAGAAGATGTAGGTCTTCCTAGCGAAGCATATATCATCATCTACGCCTTAACCTTGATATCCAGCATGATCTTGCCTGAATTACGTGTAATAACCAGCTTCGCAGGCCTACTTGGTATAGCAGTATTTTCCTTAAAAAGAGGCGTTATTAATGACATAAAGAAATATAAAGAAGAGTTGATGGTGCTTGCAGTGATGGTCATAGTTATCCTTGGTATTGTAAAGATGATGAATAGCATGCCAATAGCAGGGCAAAGCAGTATTTCTTTAGGAGTTGTATTGCCGCTTGCTATTCTTGCGGTATTAGCTTTAAGTAATCTTAATTTCTCCGCAACAGCGGTTAGGGCTAGGCCAACAGTGGCCCAGGATAAGAATTTAAGAAAAGCAATTAGATTAATAGATATAAAACTTAAGAAAATTAATGGAGCAAGGCCGGCTGTCGTAATTATTGATGGCGCTTCTGGGGTTGGTAAAACTGTTTTTGGAAAGAGACTCGCAGCGCAGTATAAAGGCTCCAGGCTTATAGACGTCGATGATTATGTCCGAGAAATGCATCCAGATGGTGATAGCATTGAAATGGTTGATTATTGGCAAATCAAGAATGAAATTGAGAATTCGGATAATAGTCTTGTGATAGTTTCTGGGTTAAATGCTTTGTATAATTTAAGCAGTATTAATGTTGATGTTACAATAAAGCTGAAAGCAGATGAAGAAACAAGAGAGGCTCGGCTTCTTAAGAAAGCCAAAGAATTAAGTTTGACTGAAGAAGAGTTGAATGATAGAAGAGATTCATTCTCTCTTTCCGGTGATAATAAGTTTGATTTAGTGATTGATGTTAGCGCGCAGAAACAAAAGAATTCAAGAAGCACATCTTTAGCTACCGCAGTTGTGTATTTAGTTGCAGGTTTAACCGCCTTCTTTGGCTTAGGCGAAACTATTGTTAATGCAGCGACAAGCGGAATTGTTGCGCAAAACAGTATTTTTGTTAACGCTATCCCGGTAATCTTAATAATTTTAGTTATATTGGCTGGGGCATATATCATTAATCCTAAAGTTAGAGATGGTATTGATAACACGTTAGCGCAGATTAAGGATTGGATAGTAGCAAATAAATTCGTAGTTAAAATTTTCTCAGGTATTGTAGTAGGAATTTCGCTAATCTTATTTACTTTTAACCATTTCGCTTCTTTAAGGAATAAAGAGTGGAATGAGTCTAAGAGCAATAAGAACTTAGTTGAAATCAAGAATGCTTTTGAAAATAAGAATAGCGAAGCGCTTGATGGAATTATTAAAGATGCAACTGCGCGCGGCAATAGAATGCAGGAACGCCTCAAGAAAGCTGAAGTAAGCAAGGCCAAGAAAGTAGAGGATGCTACTAACGACCCAGTTAAGCTCGCAAAACGTTATCTTGCTTATGACCGTATGGTTGCTAATTTGGCTGAATTATTCAAGAACCAGATTACAGATAAATCTTCAAGCCGCATTGGAGCAATAACTCCTAATGCTTGGAAAAAAGAACTGAATGATTTAGAGCAGGATGCTATTAAAACCGAATTTGAAGGTTATTTATTCGCTGCATTAAAAGCTCTTCATAACGAAATCCTCGCCCAACAATTTAAAGCAAAGCAATCTGAAGAAACCATCAATGGATATAAATCTGCGGCACCTTTCTTATTTAAGAAAAATATGGGAGATGTAATTAATCAGGCAATCGCAGCATTAGAGCAATTTAAGAAAGAAATTGCTGTAGAAGAATCTCAATACAATTCCAAAACCGCAGCAATGAGACAGCGCGTAAGCGATAAGCTTTATAAACAAGATAATGCATTTAAGGCCCATCGCGATAGAAGAGATGACTTAGGAAAATTATTAAACAGCAAGATTGTGCCTATGGTGGAAATTGCAAAAGAAATTGACAGTAACCTTGAAGGAGTGATTTCGGCTAGAAATAAAGAAACAGAAATGAATGCTTTGGCTGAGGCTAATAAGGACGTTGCAGAAGAAGAGGTGGAAAGAAATTCAAAAGGCGAAATAGTCCGTCGTTATACAGTATATAGAGATTATAGCGGTCCTTATAGAGCAGCTGCAGCCGTCGCAGCTTCGGATGCGCAAAGCCACGCCCGTAAGGCAAATGAGGGAGCAGAAAAGCTAAAGAAGCAATTATTAGAGTTAAAGAATGATAAAATTTTTGTTTCTGAAGAACTTGGTTCCATGCTAATTGGTGGAATAAATGTTAAGCTTGGCCAAGGCCATGGTATTTTCTCAGATTTGTTCTTGCCGCCAGTGTTAAATATATTTACTGGAGTTAGTTCTTCTTCATCTGCATCAAGCGCTCGCGTAGAATTTGCTCCGTTACTAGCTTCTTTGAAAAATGTTCAAAATATTGTTCAAGGTAGGCTTGATGTTGAGAAAAAATGGATTAATGCTCAAATCGACGCAGAGCTCAATCGGCAGATTTTACAGGTTAAACCAGAAAAGGAATCTCTTCAGCCAGAAAGAGCTCCAAAATATTCTTCGAAAAAACTAAACAAAGTATCAACTAAACAAGAAAAACCATTCTGGGCTGCTTTGAATGAGAAGGCTCAGCGCAATAGACGCTTTGTAACACTCGGCGCCCTCAACGTCTTCTTCGGTGCTGAGACGATTGTTAATGCAGCACAAACTGCCACTACTCAGCCAGCTCAACAGCCTTCTATTTTAGCCGCAGTTATAGTAGCAATTATCGCATTAGCCGCGGTTGGATATTTAAATCACTCAATGAATAAGTTTGGAGGTTCCGAATCACAGAAGAATGTTAAAGGCGATGCAGAAAGTATTGATTTAATTGATATGTACGGTATTAGCTTATTGCCTTTAGCACTGCCTCTATTAATGGGGGCAGCTCCAGCAGCCACCTCTGCTGCACAGACATCTGCTCAGTTAAATGATGGGTTTGCTATTTTAGGACTCTCCTTCATTATTCCAGTAAGCATTGTATGTGCAATAGCAGGAGGAATCCTAAATGCTGTTGAACGTAATGGTAGCTTAAATGAATCAAGAGATGACGCTGGAATCCCCAGCATATTCTTAATAGCTATCTATGTATTAACTTTAGTATCCAGCATAATATTACCCGAAGCCAGATTAATAACCAGTTTTGCCGGATTGATAGGAGTAGCTGCCTACTTATTAGCAAGAGGTATCATTAAAGAAACCAAAGCTTTAGCAATATCCGTTGCAACTAAAATCTATTCTGGCATCAAATTATCTAGTAGGGCATCGTTAGTATTATTGGTGTTAGCTTTACCTATATTAATGGGTGCAGCTAGCGTAGATTTAGATAGTATCGATCCTTTTGTTATAATTCTTCCTCTTTCTTTAATAATAGTAGGAGCTGTTGTTATTTCTATTGTATCGCGTTACAACCGAAATTTAGCGAAGTCAGGTTATGATTTAGAAGCTCTTAGTAAAATGACAGATACAGAAAAAGCAATGCTTGTCCCGCAGCTTATCGAAGATGTCCAGCAACAAAGAAGTGAATGGGAAAAAGCGGTTATTATCTTGGGATTAATAGGTGACAAGATGGCAAGTAGGCCTTTAGTTAGGCTTTTAAATGATCAGATAACTCGCTACTTGGCGTCCTTAGCTGCTAAAGATGGTATGAATAGTAATATAGAAACTTGGTATAAAGAATGCATAAGCGCGATATTAAAATCATTAGAACAGATAGGGGATATATCAATTGCTGCGAATTTGATTCTTATGTCTTATCGTATACCAAAAACAGTCAGAAGAGTAGATGTAGCAGCTAATAGCATCAGTTTAAATGTTACCTCAGAGTATGCTCCGAACGAAATATATAATATGTTTAGTAGTACCATTAGCAAAATGTCTAGCAGTTCTTCGCTAGCTGTCTCTTTTGCAAATTCAGTTGCATATGGCTTATTGTTTATTGGGAGAAATGGTACGTATCTGATTAAACAGGCTTTTAGGGTTGCCCAGGCTTTTATAAAAGAATATGGGATATTGAACGGTTTACTGAAAGCATTAAAAGCACCCATTGCTACACCATATAATTATGATATTGCTTTTAGGAATTTACCTAATAAATATCAAGATGCAATAAATATGCATGAATGGGCACATGAAAGAGGATATAACGAATATGTCGCTTACAAAGCACAGGTAAGATTTATGAGAAAAGAAAATAAAAATTCTTCTCTTCGTCAGGCAAGAGCAGTTCTTTCTGCAATTAGAAAGCCTTACGAGGATTTAATAAATACTGTAAATGAGCAAATAGAAAAACAATCATATTTGGAAGGATCTCTTTCAAAGAAAGCAAGAACAATAATTAATTATAGGATAGAAAGCCTCAAGAAAATATTAAGCGATATGAAAGAAGATAAAATTGGCTTAAGAGGCGCTCTAAGTAGCGTCCCCGTTAAACTTCGCGATAGTATTTCATCAGAAGTAAATCTTACTGAAGAAATATTGACGGAAATGATTAACAAAGAAGTTGCAAGATTAGAGAATCTAAATAATTTACGAATTAATAACCGGATAATGCCTGCTGAGAATAAAATAGACGCTTTAGCGAAGAATGGCCCTACGATATCAGAATGGTTGGTTTATACTGTATTCAACAACTATTATCGTTGGCTCAGAGAATATGTAGCTCACAATAATTCTATGCCATCTTTGAATGTGAGATTAAATAAGTTTATTGGGGTAGGGAAAGGTTTAAATTTTAAGGAGAGTTTATTAGGGGAGTATCTATTAAAGACTATTCAGGCGTTAGTTGAGGAGAATAAAGAGATTAAAGATGTAGAGATAATTGCTTATTTAAACGAAATGTTAGATTCTAAGACGTATAAACAACTTATATCTTTGGTTATCGGTGAAGATGAAAAATTAACCGAAGAGATTATTGCTAATCAGCGTGAAAACGCAATTAACGTGGCACTAAGCGATATAAGAGTAAGGCGCGTTTTGCGTGAGAGAGTAGCCATAGTTAATGATTATGCGGCGGATTTAGGTTTGTTCGGTAGACTCGTTCGTGCGGTAAAGCGTTTTGTGGCAAAATTAAGCGGTGAAATCAAATCGTTAGAAATGATGGAAAGAGATATTGCTACTCGTGTAAAGGAAGCGGTTCTAGCTATAAGAAAGAATGCAAATGAATTAAGGCAAAATAGCAGTAATCTCTATGATTCTTTTGCTGCGTTAATTGAAAATGATGAAGATGCAGTTATTTCAGGTGGAGTTAGAATGGGTTGGTTGAAGTTCGCTCCGGCTACCGTTGGTGTTTTAGGCTTAGTTGCGGTTTGTGGGATACTCTGTGGTGGATGTGCCGCTGGTTCAAATCTATCCTCCGGTTTTATGACAACAATAGATAATTCAACTATGGATTATCCTGATGTTTCAATGGATGGTAACAATCAATTATCCTCACAGAATTTATCTGTTGGAGCTTATCCTTATTTTGCACCTGTAGTAAAAGCTTTGAATGCTGTAATGCTTGGGCAGGTGGAGAAGGATGATGATTTACATGTTAAAATTTATACTGGTGATTGGTGTGGGATGTGCCATGCAGCGAAGGATTTCTTTGATAAACAAAGTATCCCTTATGAAGAATATAATATAACCAATAATAAAGCTAATGCAGAAGAGGCCAAAGCAAAGTCTGGGCAAGATGCTATACCGGTTATTGATATTAATGGTACAGTTATTGTAGGCCTTGAGCGTGAGAAGATTTTAGCGGCAATTGCGCAGGCAAAGCAGGAATTAGAAGCAAAGCGTGCAGCTGAAGCAGCAGCGAAAACTGTTAAAGAAACTCCTGTTGTAGAAGAAGTAAAAGCAAAAGAACCTGTTGAACCAAAAGAAAAAGCAATACCGCCAGCCCCAGCCTTAATGGAAACAACCAAAGTTAAATCTATTTCTCAATATGGCATTACTTGGACATTTGATAAAGAAGTTGAGGCATTCCAGTTTGTAGACGGAAGCTGGGGAGTTAAAGGGCCGGTAACAGTTGTTAGTATTAATCCTATGCCGTCTGATGGAAGCAATGGTTCAATGGTTAATCCTATGCCTGGAACAGAGCAGGCATATGATTCACGTATTGCTGGTTACAACAGCGCGTTGTCAATACAACCTCCATTTACACTTGAACCAAATGAATCTTTAGTTTCTACGATTAGCACTGATAATGGACAGCAGACTAATTATAGAGGATATACTGGAGCAAGGTCTTTATTAAAAACCGCCGCAGTATTAACTTCTTTGGAGAATGTCCCTGCTAAAGGCGCATTTCGTCCTCCTTATATTGGCAATGAAAAGCCTGTATTTAATACTAATAAACTACGCACAGAACTTCTGCCTTCATTAAAACCTGTAGGAAATGTTCCGGAATTGTCAACTTTTGAGCGTGATTTCCAGAGAGTTTGGATTGATCATATGACAGGATGGCAAAGCCGCTTTATGCATCCTTTGGAAAATATGGAAGATTACGGTGCGCGTATCGCAGGCGTTGTTGGTGAAGCAGGATTATTGCTTTCAATGGATTATCCTCTTAAAGAAAAACAAACATTGCTTAATGGAGTTGTCCAAACCGGAATTGATTTGTATGGAGTTGCAAAATTACATAAATCAATTTGGGAGCCTGATGGCGGCCATGGCCCGGGACGCAAATGGTTAATTACTTTTGCCGGATACATGCTTAATGAAAAAGATTTTTATATGAATGATTATTTAAGCGAAGATAATAATACCTATTATGGTGATGAGCAGAATCAGCTTTGGACTGGCTGGCAGAATTCTGGCAATCCTTATGCAGCGAATGTAATGTGGAGAATGAGGGTTGATCCTGATAAATTCAATTATGAACATATAATACCTGAGAATTGGGATAAAGCACCTTTCCCCATTAACGGGCAATACCCATATAACAAATTCCGCGCTTATCAAGGTTTATGGTCTAAGGCTGTGGTAGCAGAGGCACTTGCTGCACGGCTAATTGGTTTTAAGGATAAATGGAATCACGATGCTTTCTTTGATTATGTTGACCGCTGGGTTTATGAAGATGATGTAATGGTAAGGAAAGCGATTCAAAATGCCGCTATTTCTAATGATTGGTCTGATCCGCAAGGCCGCGATCCAAAAGATATTAATTATTACGCTCCTTATTTTGGCCAGACTGCCTCAGAGCCTTGGGTAATGGATATGTATAAAGAGTATCGTTCTTCTCATCCAGCAACAATTGAAACCGTAGCAACAAAACCTGCGAAGAGTTTAGCAAGCAAAGTAATAAAAACGGCAAAAAATCTTAAATATGAATTAGGCCTTACTAAGAAGAATGCCGCAAAATTGGCGTTAACAGTTGCTAATTTAATTCCTCAAACTCCGGCAACGTCAATGCCAACAAGTAGAGACAATGTTAATTTCCCCGCTGCAAGAATAGTAACGCTTAATCCAGCAGATGCAACCGTAGATAATTATGGCCTTGGTTTATTTGATGAAAATGGAAATATTAATTTAAATAGAATAATGATGTTCCCTGAAACAAAAGATTATTTGAAGTTTAGCGGCCTGGCTCCTCCAGTATCTAGCCATCCAGCAACCCAAACACAGATTAAAGATTTATTAGGCGAGATTGCGCAAATCGTAGCACAAAAAGATCAAACATTGGCTGCACAGTTACGCAAAGCCAATGTAGTTATTTCTGATAAAACACAAGGTGTTGTATTTGTTAAGGAAGGCGTTTATATTGCAAAGGATATAATTGATAATCCTCAGGAACTCATCCGTTCAATCATTCATGAAACAGGCGCAGCATTAGGAAAGTCAGATACAGAGAATCAAAAACTCGAACAGGCCTATGCAGAATGGAAAGGGAAGCAGAAAGTTTCAACTAAGCCTGTTGTTGCCCCCACCACCAAAGAATCTGTGTCTAAGCCGGCTAATAATAAAGAAGCTACTGACGATAAGTATAAGAAAATATTAACCGCTTTTAAGTCCGCAGGAAAGTTAGACATCGCAGCTAAAAGAATATGTTGTGTACAGTTGGGTATGTATGTAGAAAAAGAGCCGATGCCAGATCAGGTAATCAAGGTTCTTGTAGAGGCAGCTACGGCAAATAAAGAAAATGTATTTTATATACCGGTCCGTCAAGCGGCAGCAATGGAATTAGCAAGCCAGGTTAGAAAATACGGATTACCGGAAAGCGCAATAAGGGATTTATCCAGGGCTTTTGTTTCAGAAAAATCCCCGGAAATGTATGATCCTATTACTGTCATATTTAGTATGTATTCAGAAAAGCAAAGATTACCAGAAGATGTCTTATTGTCCCTTGTTTCTAAATTAAATAAAGAATATAAAGATATTAATGCGCAAACCAATATAATCCCAGCATTATTAACCCATACTCAAAGACACGGCCTTCCAGAAAAAGTATTCTCTGTTTTTATCAATATATTAGGTTATGACAATATCGATGAATTTCAGCGTTGGTATGTTACTGAAGCTGCAATTTGGCAGGCACAAAACAAGAATATAGATACAACTTCGCTTAAGGAAATTCTTGGAACAAAAGTAAAAGAGCACAAGGCTACTAAATTCTCAGCTGAAGAATTAAATGCAGTAAGAAATGTTTTTGAAAAGAAAGCTATTAAGGTAGCGCCCAAAGAGGTTGCGCCTCAAAAAGTTACACCCAAAAAGGTTGTTCCTAAAATAGCGGAATCAACAGTTACTGTTGATTGGGAGACGCAGAGGAAGGCACAGATGGAAGAATTTAAACGTGCACTTCAACTTGCTCCTGAACCGAAATTTGTCCAGGCAAAGAGCGAAGCAGTCTCGGCTTCGGCAACTCTTGATTTAGGCATGATAACTGGCCAGGACACTCGCTCTGCTGAATGGTCTGCATGGTGGAAAGATTTTACTAATCCAGTTGATTTTTCTTCATTCCGCTTTGTTAATTTAAAAATTCGCGGTGAAGGCAATGTTTACTTCCAATTAGTAGATAAAAATACTCAGGATGGCGCACCGGGAGGAATGAATCGCAAGGCTTATAAATTAAATAGTGAAATTTCTGTAATAAGTGTGCCGCTAAGTGAATTTACAGGAATAGATTTGACTCAAATAAGAAGGCTTGTAATCAATGGTGGGCCGGATGTATTTGGTGATAAGATTAATTCTGAGCAAGCAAAGGTATATGTCGAGAATATCTGGGCTTCTCAAGTAGAAGGTGAAATTAAAGAAGCGGCAGAAGAACAAGTTGCTGCTTATCCTCAAGCTTTAACTCCAACATTTGTACAGGTGGCACATACTGACGGTGGTTTTAAATTAGAAGTAACAGGGCAAGCTGCCGGTAAACAGTGGTCTGCTATCTGGTCAGATTTCCCAGCTATGGATTTTCGTAATTTTGAGAGCCTTAAGTTGATAGTCAGAGGGCAAGGGAATTTCACAGTGCAGTTATTAACAAAAGATGCTGATGAAAACCAGCCACAAGGAATGCATGCAAAGACTTTTGCTTTAAGCCAAGAGCAGAAAGAAATTTCCATACCTTTAACTGGATTCGGTGTTGATTTAAGTGCGATAAGAAGAGTGATTATACATCGCGGTGAAGAAGTTTATGGCCAGGTTCTAAACAAAGACGGAAAAGCAGAAATTGTTGTTGATGGATTGTATGTATCAACACAAAATGGTGAGCGTAAGATTTTGACTCCTAATGGGCCAGAATTTGGTTTGGTAAAAGCAGTTAATTATATGCCAAATCCTGTAGGCAAGAGCCCCGATGCAGGGAATCTTGTGGTGCATGCTGATTGGTTAATCAGTGATGCTAATAAAAATGGTATGCCTGATGGACCGTTTGATTCATGGGTGGATTTGAATAGGAATAATCGTCAGGATAGTAACGAAAAGGCAGTAGGAGATTTCTGGCTCATGCGTCAGATGAACGCTAATGTAGTGAAAGTTTATCAGGTAGAGTGGGATAATCTTGCTCAGAGAAAACAAGTGCTAAGAACCGCGTTTGATAAGAACGACTTAATGTTCATTATGGGTGATTATTTAGGAGCGTATGGCCAGCACGCAGGTATTAAGTGGCCGGAGATAACAGACTATAGTAATGACCAGCAGCGACAGGCTATGACTGATTTTGTCTTAAAGATGGTTAAAGGATATAAAGATGAGCCATATGTATTAATGTGGATGCTTGGTAATGAAAATAACTTTAAATTTACTAACACTAACGCTGGGCAGAACATGAAAGTTTTCTTAAAGTTTGTTAATGAGGTGGCACTTAAAATCAAGGAAATTGATGCAAGGCATCCTGTTAGTATTTGCCTTGGTGGAGATGATGCTAATCTTGTAGAAATTCTTAAATTAATGAAAGAATATTGCCCTGCAGTTGATATCGTAGGCCTTAATTCTTATAAAAATGGTAACAACTTTGGCCCTATTTGGCAGCAGGTTAAAGATAATTGCGATAAACCGGTTTTCATTACTGAGTTTGGCTGTCCTGCTTATATTCCGGGTGAGAGTGTTCAAGTTGCTGAAAAAGCACAGGATCAATATTTGCAATCCTGCTGGAATGATATAGTTGCAAACAGCTTTGGAAAAGGAAAAGTTGGTAATGCATTGGGTGGAGCGGACTTTGAAATACTGGATGAATGGTGGAAAGTTCAGCCTCATCATAATGGTGGAGCTAACGCTAGCGCAGACAGACAGGATGCAATTAGTGTTGCTCCCGGTCCATTCCCTGGTAAAGGATTCTATGAGGAATACTTTGGTTTAATGTCACAAGGTGACGGCAGCAACAGCCCGTTTGCAAGACAGCTTCGACCAGCTTATTTCATGTTTAAAAAGGCCTGGAGTAATGAAGTCACAGATTATAATCGCGCAAGAAATACAGCTAATCCTCCGACAAAAGAAGAAGTAACCGCTGCTTTAATATCCGGTCAACAGCGCAATGAATTCAGCGATGTTGCCGCGGATGCTCGTGTTCAGTCAGCGGTCAAGGAAGTAGCAAGATTCTTCTCTGAAACAGCTCGTGAAGCAGAAGCTCAGCGCCTGAAATTAATGGTTAAGCAAGGTTTGTTACGTGCCGGGCCAGCATTTGATAAATTTACTGCTACGTATCAACCCCCGCAGCTTTTTGTTAACAAATCTTTATTAAGTTATCCTCAAAAACTTATCTCTCAGATAAAATCACTTTTTGGAATTGCTCCTACATCTCAAACAACCAGCGCGGCTAAATCATCTGCATTAGAAATTAAGCCGGGTAGTTTGGCTTATACTATAAAAGTAAGTGAAAGAAATCTCCAGATTAATACTATGGCCGCAAAGAATTCGTTTGAAGATGCGCTAAGAGGCAAGAATCAATCTATTGCATTAAAAACAGCCCCAGAGAATAAGCTTACTCTTTCTTTAAATGGGATGAATGAAGCGGTGAAGTTTGATATCGCTGGGTATAAAGATGTAAGAATTGCTGCTCACGCCGTAATTGAGAATTTATTTAAAGACGGGTTAATGAGTTTAAGTGCTCCCGCAGGATATTATTTTGCACGCGGCAATGCTGGAAATCAAGTTAACGTAATTAATGCAAGTGATTTTGATGCAGGTATATTGCCAGCTGGTTATAAATTGTATTGGTTTGAAAAACAAAACGGTAAATGGGCAAAAGTTAATCAAGGGGACCTTGGCAATTCAGATTATATGGCTGTGCTCTTACCGGAAGCAAACAGAGAAAGGCATTGGTGGTGGCTTTTTGGTGCGCCAATAGATCCGGATAAACTTGAAAAAGCAATTTCCCGCGGCGGGATGGTTGTTTCTAAGACAATCAGTAGTTGGGATGTGTATGAAGATCTTTTCTTGGCTGACGGAGCTGCCGGTGCGAGGACATTTAGCTCAATACTTACTACAATTGATGGCGAAGATGCTGTTGAATTTACTCCAGTGTTCTTCCACAGGGGATTAAACTTTATTGATATTGATTATCTGGATGCTGTAGAGAGGGTTGTTTATGTTGATGTAAGCGTTAAGCCTATCAGAGTTATGGATAAGTTTGAAGCCATTGGTAAGGCATTCGGAAGCTTTGATGTGTATTTAACTCCGGAAGGTAAGCTCGCCGAACAATATAAAACCGGCGAAACTGTAAGAAAAGAGTGCCTTAATATACGCTCACTTGATAAAACAGCCAGAGTTATGTCTGATTGGGGATCTGATGTAGCAAGAAACAGAGCATTTGTTGCGATGTTACAGCTTTCAGGCAGCCTTGTAAATGTTATTCAGATAGGCGAAGACGGTATATTAAAAATGGTGAAGTCTTACTCTGATGAAGCGGAATTTGAAGAAGATAGGAATAACGGAACGTTAAATAATTTAGTTAATCAATATAATACATTCTTAGTTTATGGATGCGGTTCATTGAAATTACCGGAAAACTTCTTTGTCAAGCATGGTAATGCAGTGCAGCTTATCATTGACTTGTTTAAGAAACATAAGAAAGAAATCGCTCCTATTGCCGGCGGCTATATGTTATTTGCTCCTTATTCTGCAGATAAAGAAGCTTATCTTGTTCCATTAGAGGAAATAGAAAAGCGTTTCTTATTGTCAAGATGGACAGAGGTAACTCCGAATTACAGTAGGGCGCAAATGGTTTCTTTTAATCAAGATACAGCTAAGCTTGAAGTTAAGGCTGAGGCGGATTTACTTTGGTTGTATGGCAAGAAAGAAAACTTAAAGTATAGCTTCATTACGCGTCCTTTCTTTACCCTCGCATTTGATACTAATTCTAATGTTTGGCATGTTGAAGATGTTTATAAAACCGAGAACGAGCATAACAAAGGCGCTTTGGCTTTTAGAAGCAAGGTTTTATATATGAAAGACGGCGAATCGGTAGTCGGATGGTTTGATTATGGCCATCTTCCTGCAGATCCAGCAGCTATAATTCTTGAAGTCCGTGACATTGAAGGTAATTTAGTCTGGGGTAAAACATTAACTGCGGCAAAGTATCTTTATGAGAAAGCCCAGAGAAGCGTTTATTATAACCTTCAATCACAGAATGCCGCAACCAGAGGCACTCTTATTAATATCGCTAAAGATGTTTTTAAGAATGGCACGATACTAAATCCTATGTATTTGCAAGAAATCGCCAATTCAATTAAATATTATTCTATCCTTTCCGGTTGGGGCGGAGAAGATGTGGATCTTAATTTCTTGCCTAAGCCAGCTCTTGATATGTTCGGCAATTATTTCCCGCATTGGGCTACAGCAAAGAGTTTTGATAAAGGTTTTGATATAGGAGGATTTGCGAAGACAGCTTTATTGGGGGCAAAATTACCAAAAGATAATCCTAATTCAATCGAGGATTTAGGTAATGGTAATTACACTATGACAATGGAAGTTCCTTATGGAAAAGGAATTCCTGAACAATTGATTCTAAAGGAAAATAGCTGGTTTGTAATTAATTGGCTTTGGGATACATTCTGCGTGCATCCGAATCAGTTTATCATGGGTTCAATTGGCGCAGGCAATCCTACTCCTACACAGAAATTCTACTTTTTAACTCCTAATGGCCATAAGGTATTTATTCCCGGAATCAAAATGGCGTTACGCGGTTTGGAAGCGAATAAGATAAATTATGAGAATAGCGTTAGAGAATATGAGCATTTAGGCCAGAGCATTGTAAGGTCTTGGTGGGTAGACGCTGAAACCGGATATCTGCATATTGAGGTTGCTTTTGGGCATGATGAATATATCAAAACCCAGAAATTGGCTCAAGCCCAAAGAGCTTCTATTGAAAAAGGCCAATTCCAATATACTGACGAGAAAGGTAATACTCACTACGTTGTAATTGAGACGGGAGTGGAAGATGCCTTTAAAGTCGCTCAGTATTTGAAAGCCGCTGTAAAGTACGCCTACGACATTAAAGCAATAGCAATTAATGGCGGCACGATGGTTATTCCGAATGAAGAAGGTAAATTTTATCTTCTTGGCGAAACTCCTCAAGGATTAAAGATTAATGTAGGAGGCAATCCTTTAGAGGCATTTGCAGGGCTACAGAAACAAATTGTAACTGGTAATGCGGTAGACTCAATTAATAACTATTTAAGATTTTATAGATTGATTAAGCCGAGCGAATCAGTAACTCTGGATAAGGCAATTGGCATCTTAGGCAGCTACGATAAAGATGTTAATTTAGCCGAGCTCAAGGCTTACTTGGAAAATAAAGGGGCTGCAGCAGTAACGCCAGAATTGCTCTGGCTTATTTCCCGCCCACCGTTTGAGTTTGATTGGGTTGTGTATTCCAAGGCAAATAATAGTTTCTATAAGTTCGCGTTTAACCCCGAAGATACAAAAGAATTAACCCGCCTGCAGAATCAGAAACATTCTCTTGAATTGGCATTAGGTAATTTAACCAAGGCAGTTAATGATCTTGGAGATGGGGCACCATATCCTTACTTAGATTTTATGAATGCGATTGTAAATGAAGAATATGTGATTGAACATGGTACGCCATTTAAAGTAATTACATTTGAAAACGCAGTTACCAAGAAACAATTCAGGGCTACGTTTGATACAAAAGGTTATCTTATTAAAACAGTTGATTCTGATTCTAAAGAAACAATTCTTTATGATTACGACGCAGAGATTGGTAAAGACGTGCCTTTAGAGGCGTATGATGCTAAGCGTACAGGCGTTGCATTATTTACAGCAAAGAAGGCGGAAAATAAAACATATGAAATTATCCGTACAAATCATGAGCCTATAAATTATGAGAAACAAGTTTCTATTCTTTACGCGGAAGACGGGTCAGAACTAGCAAAAACAATAGTTCTTTCAAATGGCGATGTGATAAAAAATGTTTATTTAAGAGATGCCACTAATATTAAGAGATTTATTGTTGCTTATAAGAATGGGCGCTTCTTTAAGATTTCCAGATTTGATTCTCAAGAGGCAAATGGTAATAGCCGTTATGAGGTAGTGGAAGCTAAAGAATTATGGTCTATACCCGCACAATTAGAAACTGCAAATGGAGTTTTAAATGTTAATCAGGCAGAAACAATCTTTGCAGGGCTTAACCGTAAGAGTCCCGCAGCCACAACTTATGGGAATTACGATGCAAGGTTTGACAGAGAGATATCTAAGGTCATTGAAATGAAAGACAAAGACAATAAGGTTGATATTAAGAGAATTATAGAGTTTGTTTATAAGGGAAATTCAAAGATTCCTTCAATGACAATCTTAAGAGAAGATGTCCGTAATAATGAAGTCGTGAATAAGATTTGGTCTGTATCAGTAAGGGAAGATGGAACTGAGGCTGAAGTGCATCGTGAATTTTTGCAGCGCATGGGGATAACTGAAGAAAGCGCCATTGAAAAATTCTTTGCTGAATTAATAGAAGGCAAGAGAGGGCTGCCGGAAGTAGTAAGAATCCATACCCGTAATGTTCATGGCTGGGATACAGAAGTTAAATTCGGCGGAACAAGGCAATATTTTATCTATGATCAAGATGGCGTGTTAAAGGGCGGCATAAATACTGTAGCAGGGGAAATTGATACTTTGAGTTATGTTGATGATAAAGGCTTGATTCATCTTCTTGAGTTAAATAGTTTAGATAAAGAAACAGCTGAAGGCATTCGTAAAGAATTTTCTGGCCTTCCAAAGCTAGTAAAGGAAAATCACAGCATTTTAAATGCCAATTTCAATATTGAAAGATTGCGCGAAGTTATCAATAAAAATGCCCTTCGTATTTTAGAGGCTGACTTCTTCGGAGATATAAGGAAAGAAGACGTTGGCGTCCGTAAGATAACCTACAAAACCGATGTGCGCGTTGACCATAAGTTAGGTATTACTACTGTTAATGGAAAGTTAGTTGAGGCAAGCTTTAACATTGATAAAAACACTCCTTGGATTGTTTATCGCATCAAGGCAAAGAATTTGTCCGCAGAAGAGGCTAAGCTTATTGAAGGGTTGCTTGCGAAAGGGTACATCTCTACAGAATCTAAGAGTGAACTTGATATAAAGAAGTTGGTTGATATCTTTAAATCCAGAGAAACCAAAGCCCGTGTTACTTTTATTGATATGTATCGCAACGAGGCTTTCTATATTGAAAAAGGCAAGCTTCAATTCCCCATAAGGGATCGCTTAGGCAGAATTTTACACACCTTAGCTTACGAGATTAAGAATAGCGGGAATGTTGTGGCTGAATTAAATAAACTTCTTGCTGCTTCTGGGTATGAATATAATCAGAAATTATACGATAGTGTTAATGCGCTTGGGTGGTTAAGCCCGGTTTCTTATACCTTAGAGCTTGGTTCGATTACTCTTCCTGATGGAGCTAAAGCCCGCCTGATGCAAGTTCACGAATGGAAAGATAAGAAAAAAGCAATTGGCAGCGGTAAGCTCTTGCGCACCTTCGGCGTGGATATGTTTGGTGATGAAGTAGTAAAGATTAAATATTGGAATGATGCAAAGAAAGATATGCTGTTTATTGTGAGGGATAGTAAGGATATTAGTCATAGTACCGCTTTTATAGGGGGCATTGATAGAGAGAATAGCATTGTTAAAGATCAAGTAATCTCTGTATCAAAAGAAGGGGTGTTCGCAGATATAGTAAATAATGAAATGAGAAGCCGCATACTCGGAGTGGAAAGATTTCTCAAAAGCCAAGGCTTTGCTACTGATATGGGGTTTGAAGGTTTGACTTGGGCTAAGATTACCATGCTTGATAAAAATAATAGGCCTATTAGTGAGTCTATCCAGGCTTTTAAGGATAGCGAAGACCCAGTTGTAAAGATTGAAAAAGACTTGGCCGACTTTGTATTTGTTTATGCAGGGAAAGAAATTAGTTTACGTTTTGATTTATCCGTAGCGTTTGACGAAAAAACTGCAAGCCCATCTGTTATTGCGAATGTTGAGAATAAATACAGTAGGCTGATTGTTGATCTATATAAACAGATGATCTTTAGGGATAGAGCAGATGATGATAATACTAAGATTACACGTGAACATTTACGTAAGAATGGCTTATTTAACCATGATTGGAAATGGTTCTTGGAAAATATAGCAGAAATAGGTAAGAGGCCAATAGATCGAGAAGAAAAATTTGATTATCAGGAAGTCAAAGTTGGTAAAACAGTATTTTCTTCTTCTTTGCTGAAAGCTTTAGATGTTCCTTCACTGTCAGATACCTCTTATCAATTTGTTCATACTACTGATCCGGAGATACATACTCTGCATATAGGGCAAGGGCGGTTAGAGAATATAGATTGGGAAAATCATTTAATAGTTTCCCGAAACGAAATATTCTTTTATAACAATGAAAATGTTGATAGTAAGGATGTATTTTTTACAATCTACTATAAAGCATACCGAGATTTCTCTGGTAACATACCAATCCAAACATTTTACGCCGATAAAGAATATAATGATCCTCGTTTTTCAAGCCATGTTTTTGATTTTGATCGTTATGGAATTGGGCGTCTTTCAGCTGTATTTGGCAAGGAAGAATCCGGAGCATGGGAGCCTCTTAGTGTTGGTAGATCGGTTAGACAGGGTATCTCTAATAATAGGTGGGAACCTTTAGTTGGCGGGGCAAGTGTTACTCCAGTTAAAATGCTGCTTAAAAATTTGGTTAACCAAGATACTAATGAAAACATCTTCTTTTTTGAAATTACTGATATTAACCGAACTATTGATATAGGATTTAATCCTTCAGATCCAGTTTCTACCTATAAGAATATTTATGCTAAATTTAATGAGCTTTTGGCGAAGGAATATATTAAGGAACGTTATATTATAGGTAAAACTGGTACAGGAAGAATGGTTACTCGCTTGATAGATTTCAAACTTAATTCGGCTGGAGATATTATTAGCGATCCACGTTTGATTGTTTATTTTCTATATACTCCAGAAATCTTGAGCGCCACAGAAGCAGGCCCGCTTCACTTTGGATATTCTCGAGAAAGCTATATTTATCCATATAATAAACAAGAAGGCCTCGATGTTATGTCGTATGCAAATAAAGAATGGAGTAACAGTAATTGGGTCGCACATATTTTTAATCGTCAGTTCGCTACCGACTTACAAACAAAAGAGATATTAATACATTATGATGTGCAAGATCGTAGAGAAGGGTATACATTTATTGGCAAGGCTCTTTCAACCTATGGGATGCTTAAATATGATGAGTATTTAGGGCAGTCTGGGGAGCCCGAAACAATGAGAATTTATTATGGCCTTCGTGAGATACCAACAAAAGCCGTTGGTTTTGATATGAAAGGGAATAACCCGGAATTATGGAGACAATACCGTAATAGCGTAGTGGATGAAAACGGGCATACCTATTTGATAGTTGATGAAATCGATCCTATTAGGAATGCTCATCCATATATGTATGCTGCAGAAAAATTTGTTTATCCTGAACTTAATTGGTTTGTTTTGCGGGATGGAATGTTCTTTGCTCGCGCCGATAAATGGAATTATTCTACGCAAAAATATAAAGCAACGCGTGATTTTTCTGAAGATGTATCAAATAGCGGATTGTTTAGGATTCTTGGTAATCAAAAAGCTGTCAAAGAATCAAAGAAAGTAATTGAAAAAGCGTTGAAAGAAAATAGATTTAATCCTGTTCCGGATGTTTCTCAAGATGAAATTAAGAACGCAATGGAAATGCGCAAAGCGCGTTCCATTGATGGTTATGTGCCAGTAATGTTAATTATCGCAGGAATTATTGGCTGGGTTGTTTTGGTATGGCAATTGTTGAAATTTGCTGTTTCTAAACCAAATATTAATTCTGCAAATAAGGAAGAGCTTGAAGGAGTTTTTTCTCCGCATGATGCAGGGAATATCCTTCTAGCCCGCAAAGAGCGCGTAGCAATTGGCAATGTAACAGAATTGCCAGAACTGCGCGATACTACAGTAGATAAAATAAGAAACAAGATTAGGTTTACTGAAACAGTAGGAGGGATTACTCTTGAAGAAATAAGTAGTCTTAATGATTTCAAATATGAGAATATAGAAGGTACAATTCTTTCTGATAGCGTGGAGTATGTTAACGATCTTATTGAGAAAGGTTTCATTTCTAAAGAAGAAGTCGAACAGATTGTACGCGAATTGGCTAAAGGGTTATCTGTTGGAGTGTTGCCATTGAGTTTGGTAAAGGCTAAATTACTAAGTAGAATCTTTAGGTGTGCTTACTGGGATGGTAGTTACCTTCTTAAAGATAGTGTGAGAAAAACTTTAACTAAAGCAATAAAAGACCTGTTTACAAGAATAGACATGCCAGTCTCTAAGGTTCTCCCAGATCAGTTTATCAATGAAATTATCCAGGAAATATCTGTCCATCGTGTACCTGAGTATGTATATGATTGCGATACGGGTAAATATGAAGGTGGCAAGAAACTTTCTTTAGGCACTGGTTTGTGGGTGTTTGATCCCAAAGCAGATTATCAAGTTGTTTCTTTAGAGGACTTTGTAATTAAGTATAAGGTAATTTATACATTAGTGCCATTTTTTAGCACCCATACCCCGGCAGTAAATTGGTTTACTCGCCAGGTAAAAGAGATGCTTATTAATAAACAAGATAAGGATATAAAGGCTTTTATCAATAACCATCGGAAATTTTGGTATCAAGCGTTAAAGGATCAGTTGGATAATAAGTGGGAACCTATGCGTGACGACCGCGGTAAAGGGCCTGCTTATGAGAATGAAAAGACCAGAGAGTGGAAATATTTAATGATTTGGTCTGAATTCAATGATTTATTCCGTTATTTGCTGGAAGTGGACGATTACAATAAGCCATTACCTTGCCTTAAAGATGGAACATTCTTCGATCTTAAACAAAAGATAATGACCGATGTTTTTTCTAAGATTGCAGCTGGTGATACACAGTTTACAAATGATGAGCTGACCTCAGATTTTCTCCAGAAGATAGTGGATGTTTATTTCAAGCCATTTAATCTTTACGTAACCGGTAAATTAAGAATTCCTTATTATGATAGGAAAGTATACAAAGCCAATAATACGGGTGATGTTAAGACCGGAATATGGGCAAAGATTAAGCCTTATATTCCGTTTGTAAGGAGATGGAGAAGCCCTGAACGAGGAGAGATCGGCCTTTGGGCCTTTGTATTATTTAAATTGTTAGGAGATAAAAGATTTTGGAGTAAGGATATCAAAGATAAAAATAGAAATGCCGGGAAAAAATCTAGTTTTGTATCGAGTATCCCTGTATTTATCCGTGTAGCAGGATATGCCACTATAGCTATTTTAGCTGCAGTTTACATTCCCGAATATCATCTTTTAGGATTCAATGTTCCATTCTGGTTTAATTCTGTGGCAGCAGTAGGTTTAATAATGACTATACGTTTATTCCTGAACGATACTACTTTAAAAGCCCGTCGCCAAGCGTTGATCTGGGGTGCAATTAGCTTAGTAACCGGCATGTTTATTACATATATCATAGGATACGTAGCAACGCATTGGATGTTTATGCCTATACCTTTTGAACTTAGTTTTTCACATTTAAATATCTATTTGCCGGGATGGAGCAAAGCTATTTTTATTATTATCTCTATTATTGCTTTGCCGGATCTTTTCTTCTTGACCTATCCAGCAATTGCCAATATCGCAAAGTGGTTATTGCGCTGGTATATTGGTTGGAAATATAAATTCTACAAGGTTAAGACTTTTGCTGAGGCCATGGTTCTTCTTCCTGAAATATTAAAAGACAAAGAGAGAAGGGAAAAGTTTGAAAAATTTGTCGAAGATGCCTATAAATCAAGAGACCTTACAACTGCTGAACACATTAAATTTACTAAAGCGTTGAGAATTATCGAGAAAAATAACATTCCAGGTAATAAATACGAAGATCCAAGCCTGCCTAAAGATTTAAGTTGTCCTCTTAAAGAAGATGAAAGAGGTTATTTTAGCCGTAAACAGCTTAAGCAAAAACGAATGATTGAGGAATGGATTAAGAACTTCGTAAACAAAGCTTACCGTAAAGATTTATTGCCCGATCCTAGAAGCCTTGCAGATTTACGTTCCTTTACCTTCCAGATAAGCGGATTTGGTGAAAATCCATTTGTTCTGTTTAATGATTCCAATAAGTTAGAAAATGGAATGATCCAGACTAGGTTAGGAATGTTGGCGCATTCATATCCCGGGGAATTTAAAGTACTTATTGACCGCCTTAAAGAAGAAGGGATTATCAGCGAGCAGCAACTTAAGGAGTTGTTGATTCTTGTAAAGCATATGAATTATTCTGTAAAGCTTTTTGATGGCAAGGAGAGTGAAGCTGCCCGAAATGAAATTGAAGAATGGATAAATATGCATATTCAGTCAGGTTACGCTAATATTAAGACAGCTCTTAAGGCGCGCATAGTTTATGAATATTATATAAAGAAGTTTTTACCTAATGCATCTGATGCACAAGTAAAAGCTTTGGTGAGTGATTATCTGCAGTTTGCATTTGTTTATGATTTATGGGCGCAAAATGCACAAGCTGATTTACGCAACGCATTGGACAATCAAAATTTGCAAATTCATGAGTTTCCGAGAATGTTAAGAGAAGGTAAAGTTGTTCTTCCTCAGGATTTGCCTCCTGCTACTAAGAAATACTTAAATCTTTTAGCAGATAACGATGTGGACATCTCTACAGGCGCGGTATTTAAGACAGGTAAAATTTTAGAGAAGACAGATGTCCATGACGCAAAATATACCAGCTGGATGAGTTTTATGTCTAGAGTCCGCGGTGAAATACATATTGGCCTTGATTGGGATATGAGCCACCCATTAACTGAGCTCTGGTTCTTACCGAATTGCGGTATGGAGTTTGCATTAGATGGTTCGCTTGCCGGTGGGCCGTATAATAGTGATATTTTTACACGCTCTCTTTCTACTCTAGCCAGTGCTTTTGGTTTGATGGAAGAAGGATGGTTGGATGGAGAACAGCCGGTTAAAGAACATCTTGATGAAATTCTTTTCTATGGGAAGGGATTCCAAAAAACAGCCGCAGTCCGCAATTATGAAATATTGGCTGGTGATGAAAGTGTCCAGGAAGACGCCTTTGGTTTAATGACTGCTGCAATGCATGGTAATCGGACTAAAGTTTTCCATTATTTTAGGCTGCTAAAAGGACTTTTGAATCTTGTGATGGGGGCATTAGTTCCTCTTAAGAAGTGGAGCGGGGATTCTTCCGAAGGTGTACGTCTTAAAGCCGCGATTAAGTTTTTCTTGAGCCAGAATGTTTCCTGGACAAAGAAATTAGGTAATTTAGTCAGTTGGGTGTTTTACATGAAGAAACCGTCAGTAAAAAGAGTGACTATCCAGGTTTTGGCTATTTATTATATCGGTAATTTTAATCCTTGGATTGGGTTAGCACTTTCTCTTTGGTTTATCAGTGTTTATCTTTCCATAGCGATTGTCTATGGTGGGCTCTTTAGGTATACAAGAGAATTCGGAAGGCTAAAAGGTTTCATAATATTCGCCAGAGATTTGATATTTAAGATTTTCCCCTTTGCCACAGGCATTATCCCTCATTATTCGGACAGCGTAAACCGTGGCTTTAATGGTTTCTGTAAATTCATCCGTACAAAGATGAAGGGAGGGGCTTTATTACGCTTTAAAGGAATTGATTTGTATATTACTATTCATCGTGGTGTTATCCCCGCTTCAGTACTCACGGTATTAATTGCTATTTCATCTTTTGATCCTACAAAATTCACTATTTGGTTACCGCAAATTGCTACGGTAATAGTAGGCTGGCTTGTGTTTATCTTCTTGCTTGAACCTATTTTGAAGAGCAAACATATCTTATTAAACATTAAGAACGCCGTTTTAGGTTTTATCCTCGGATTGACAGATGCTTTAATCAATTTTGCTACCAGTCCAGTGCTGGTTTCGATAATAGGTTATTTTATTGGTATATCTTTACCTTCTTCTTATTTAACGACAAAAGGATTAATTATTTTAACCGCGTCCATCTTCGTTTTAAGTTCTGCCTTACGGCAATTAAGAAAGAAATTTAACCGGATGGTTTTTGAAAAAGCGAAGGTAGTCCTAAAGATAGAATTGGATAATAAAGTTGATACTTATGAAAGCGCAGTTTTAAATGAATTCTTGGGCTTCGGAATGGCAACTCCTACTACAGGATTCAATTACGCCTTGAGAGGATATATGGAAGGAAGAGTTAAGGGTTTACCTTCTTTTGTAATGGTTGCGCGAATATGGCAGCTTTCTTCTAATTCAAGCGTAGTGTCGCCAACGCTTCATTATGATGATATTGTTACTCCTGATTCAAATGGCCAATCGAGCACATCAATAATGGAAAAACCAAAAGTAAACGAGTTCTTGCAGCAGTTCACCAGCTTACTACACGCTTTAAAAACAACCCTTAATCAGATTAGCAAAACATATTATGATTGTGCTTTTGATTCAGCTTTGACCAACAATAGGCTTAAGGAATTAGCAAAGTATATGCCGGAGAATTTGGATGTTATCATTGAAGGAATTGAAAGAGATTGGAATAAACTTGCTGAAGAAGATAAAAAGAAAGTAAGAGGTGAGCATGATGGTTACTTTAAGAGTGAGATAAACAGAAAAGTTATGGATGTTGCTATTTGGAATAAGCTTTCAAAGAAAGAAAAAAGCATTCTAACTGGCAGGGAAAAAGATAAGGTGGAAGATGTAAAGTATTCTGTTTACGAAAGAATTATTGCGGCTAGTTATAATGTGCAGGTTAAGAAAACTCTTGAAGGGCTATTAAATAAGAAGCTCAAAGATTTAGTTAAGGCCTTCGACGTTAAATTGCGCCTTGTAAGAAAATTAATGAATAGCGGAGATGCTAATGCGCAGAGCGAGCGCACAACTCTTATCGCTGATATCTGGGCGCATCCACAGGTTGCAGATATGCAAAAAGCTAGCCTTGCACGCTATGAAGATAATTTACTTAAAGCCCAGGAATATTTTTATAAAAAGCTTAATGACGCAAGCAAGAAAGATGTCGAGGATGCTCTTAAAAAAGCATTAAATAAGAAGCTCAAAGATTTAGTTAAGGCCTTCGACGTTAAATTGCGCCTTGTAAGAAAATTAATGAATAGCGGAGATGCTAATGCGCAGAGCGAGCGCACAACTCTTATCGCTGATATCTGG